>DQGZ01000016.1:4678-5391 GCA_003531345.1 Alphaproteobacteria bacterium
CCAATGAAAGGTTAATTGAATAAAATAATGCCATAATAAGACAAACATTGAACTGCCCACGAATATAAGATGATATTATTGCATCTATCTTTGAAAATTCATGGCGGATGGAAACAAGCTTATGCCTTGGAATAAGGTCATCAGCTTTTTTTACTATCACGTCCCAATCACGTACAAGGTAAAAAGCAACAACTGGGCTTATTAGAATAAGCGCTATAAAATTCACCACCGCAGAGGCAGAGGTTATAACCCCACGTAAAATATCACCAGTTTTCTGAACTATCTGCACTGAAAAAGTATAACCAAAATCTTTTATTTTTGTTTCCAGCCCTGGTGCATATTGCGCCATTAACTCCCTTATTTTGCCGCTATGCTTGGTTTCCATTTCTGCAAAATATTCAGGCAGATTAACAGAAAGCTTGCTGAACTGGTGCATGAATATAGGCCCCAGCAAAAACAGACAGCCGAAAAAAACTGCACCAAAGCCAACCAGTGATATTAACGTTGCGTTAGTGCGTGAGATACCAGAATTTTCTAGCTTATCAGCCACAGGGTCAAGAAAATAGGCAACCACCGCAGCAAACACGAAGGGAGTTAGTATATCATTAACTAGGTAAATAAAAAAACAGAACAGGGTAAATAATGATACCCAGATAATAGTTGATTGTTTTATTTGCATAATTTTTTTGAAGAGTTTATTTGAAGCGTTTGAT
>DQGZ01000064.1 GCA_003531345.1 Alphaproteobacteria bacterium
GACAGAAGGATTTGTGAAGATGAGGTTGGAGGTGGGTTATTTGGTCTTGATAATGATTGTCCTGCAATAAGGTTTGCAACTGTTCAAGAGCCAGACTGTAAGCAATATGATGAAGCTGATGAAAGTGGAAATGTAAAATGCCCTTATTGTCATGAGAACCGTAAGGAGGATACAACCCGTGACCCAGTTAGTGACCCTGATAATGCCTTTAAAATAATTTCCCAAGGGTGTTTTCCTGATGACGGAAATGGTGAAGGGGCAAGCGGTGGCAGTGAGGTGGGTAAAAAACTACCCTTAAAAGGTGTTGCTGACAGTGTGTTTAATGGCGCAATAGGTGATATGTTCGACGCCATAAATGATATTGACGTAAAAATTCCAAAATGCTTAAAAATACCCGTTAATCTTGTTAAGGTTGATAAATTTGAAAGTAATCCCGATGCAGATGCTGCGAAAATAAAAATAGAAAATGCTTATAGTAAATTTTCGGCAACTGATGAAACTCAGGATGGCCAATATCGTGGGGCGTGCGGGCGTGGGGTGTTCTTTTATCAGGATAAGGAGGGGTACAACTCAAACCTTGTACTCTCAACAGAGGTTAGGGACTATATAAAATCAAAGCGGGCAGGTGATAATGATATCTGGACATCCCGTACTGGCTGTTACAACCCTGAGGAGCGCTTTGTACATATTCCGCCTTATGCAAATTTCAAGCGGGACTTTCTAGGGCGAATAAGGTTCTATGAACCAAGTTCTAAAAGGTTCAATGCAGGTGTTGTTTCTGTTTCTGAAGGGCCTTGGGATGAGCCAATGGTTGACAATGGTGGTGGAACTTCTGGCCCGTCTTTAACTACAAAGCTTATACCACATGACAGGCTATTAATGAACCACCCTTTATGTGAGAGGTCATATGGGTTGTTGGCTTATGACCTTGCATGCCCTGATTTGTTCAATGCAGTGAAATCAGGTGATAAAGCTGCAATAAAAAGTGCAATAAACACCTGCTCTGGTATACCTAGGGTGCGTGATGAAATAGGAACGCCAATAGCATTTTCACTTTCTGAATTAACAGGCACTAATGTTAAAGATGGCAGTTTCGCTACGGAGAGAAGAATAAGAAAGTCAGATCAGAGAAGGGTTTTTGAATATGGATCATTGCCACGCTGTTATGTGGATGGTTCGGTAGATGATATGGATGCGTTCTGCCATAATTATGTAAAATATAAATGGAGTCTTGATATTGATGAGCTGGCAGATAGTTTCAGGTACAGGAAATCAAGATATGCTTTTAACTTCCAGAATTTTTGCTGGGATAGGTCAGGCGCTGAAACAGTCGCTGGTGTTACTATACCTTATGAAAAATATGTATATCCGCCAGACCCCTATGAACAATGGATGCCACAAGCGATAAGAGCCGACTTGACAATTGACAACTTAACCCCACAGGACGAAACCGTAGACAGGCAGGATATTTTTGGCAGAACACACAGATATTTCCGCACCCACTATAAGAGATATAATTTTACCCCGTATGCCCAAAGGCAATTAACTGATCTAGGTAATGTTATTATGGTTGATACTGATGGAGATGGAAAATATGACAAGCCGATTTATGAGCATATAATCCATAGCCTTGAGGAGTATGGTTTCAGGGATATTCCTTTAATGCGGAGAGATTATGCCTATGACCCGCTGGATATTTACGGTTATTTTGCAAACCCAACCCAACCAGCTTCAAGTAGTGGTGCAAGTTCGTCATCATCTTCAAGCTCTTCTTCAAGTGGCGCATCATCATCTTCAAGCTCTTCTTCAAGTGGCGCATCATCATCTTCTGGTTCGCCAGCTCCTACAAGGTTTTCTTATGAAGCTCTGGAGAAGAAAAAATGGTTCGGCAGGAAATATAAGTACCAGCAATGCCTAAAATTATATATTGAGCAATGGGCATTTGAAGGGGATAGGGGGTCGATACTACTTGACTCCAACATACTATTATTACGCGCTATGGGCAATACTTTTGTTCCAGATGCAAGTATGTGCCAATGGGTTGTATATTATGACACTTCCGAAAATCAAAACTTTGACCCCAACCTTACTGGCGTTCTTTCGGGCACAATATCCCCTAAGCGCCGTGAATTTCGTGGTATAGTAGCTGACTTTTTTAAGAAAATTGATGATGATGTAGAGGAAGCAACAGAAAGTAAAGATTATAAAATTAGCCCAGACCTGCTGGGTATGGAGGCAATAAGGCTTAGCGGCTCTGCTAATGGGGCAAAAATACCTCTGGTGGACATAAACTTTGCACAGAATACTTATGGGTCACTGAATACCAGAGATATGATAAGGCGCAGACATATGGAGCCTGAATTATGGGACTACCAGAACTTCCTTACCTTTAGTTCAATGAGGCTTGCAACCGAAAAAATGGATTTTACAGGTATAAAGCTTTCAGAACTTAATGATATTATGTTGGGTGATGTAACCAACAGGCTTTCCAATCTTGATGGTGAATTGGTGGTTGACCCAGAAGAGCCGCAAATAGCCGCAGCTGAACTTTATAAGGTTGGTTTACCATCTCAGGCCAGTGGTGTAATATTTGGCTCTTTTGAGCCGGGTATAAATATGTCTGGAAGGGAGTGTAATACGGAGTCTCCTCCGCATTTGTGGAAAGACGCCGTGCAGCCAGTATTCAAAAGCTGTAACCCTAATGTTGGTGGTAAGATGGTAGATAACCTTATGGTTTCCCTGACATCCGTATTTGGTGATAACCCGCCTAAATTCATTAAGAAGATAGTTGATTTTATGAATGATAAAGTTGGTGGTGGGCTTAACAGCAGCATCGGCTTTTCACACTGGATGACCACCAATATAAACAAGCCTGTTCTTTCTATTGTTACGCCAATGCCAACACTGGCAGTATGGGGTATAGGTTTTGACTCCGAGGGGCCATATGTAGCGCATGATAATAGCGATGACCCAGAAGATAAGGACGAGGAGGGAAGGGCGCATACCCCACCAGATTGTGGTGCACTTCTGAATGCATTAGGGGAGGATTGGAAGCCTTCAAACTGCCAGCGCTACCATACAAACCCAGGCAGTGGTAATAATTACGTTTCTGATACCCCGTGGGATGGACCAGGCTTTGAAATAAGGGATAATATGTACAGGGCTGGCGGTAAGGGTGGCTTCCCTTATCATCTCTTCCAGAAAAAAGGTGTGCTTTTCTACCCTAATTCTAAACTTGGGGTGCCAGTACTTCAAACGGAGACAGATAACGAAGACCCGATGGAAAATGGTGTTGCTTACCTGAGTAGCAAAGACTGGGTTGAGCATACTTGGCCAGCAGGTACATGTATGCATATGCCTTCACCAGAAATGAGCAATTACTTAACTAACCCCGATTATGAAGCAGATTATTTAAAGGAAGATGCGTGGAGGGTGCGTGATGATATAGCGGCAGATGACCTTTCTTATGCATCGCAACCACCACCTGCCTGTAATCCTAAAGTTCCACCTAGTGAAACGGATTGGACGACGCCAGAAATACCTATTGGCTGGGAAGCTAATCCACCTATGCCACCAGCTGATTTCATGCCGATAGATAGTTCATTACCAGGTTTTATTGCAGAAGTTGCAGAAAGGGCAAGAATGGAGGCATGGAGGAAGAAAACATGGCGTGATTACGTGTGGGAATATAGTTGTAAGAAAAAATTCCTGAAAGAGGGGGCAATACTAACTGGCCATAGAATGGTAGTTGATATTGATGATGATAATTTTGGCAATTACGAATCAAACAAGAATTTTGGTGGCATACATGTTTTCGACGAAATAGACTCCTATAAGTTTAAATGGCTTCCTAACTCTTATTCACTTGGTGTTGGCATGAGTAAGGCTTTCTGGTGTGAATTTAGACTGCCATACAACACTTATTATATTGGCGCTGATGATGAGGAGTTCAACAGTACCGATATTCTTTCACATTTCAGGGTGAACGCCCAGAGTGATATATTGCTTTCAACCCCATTAAGGCCTGACAAAAAGCCAAAACTTGAATATTTAAGGGTTGAAAGAATACGTGATGCATGTGGCCCATTTAGTTCGCGTTCAACGTGGATAGACGACCAAGAAACCCATCTTTCAAAATTTTTATTTAGTATTGTTCTTGATAGAGATGGAAATGTTGACCCTACTATGGCAAGAAAATATAGGCATCAGGCGGAGATGATAAAGGGGCGCTGCGCCAAGTGGAATGACCTATATGGCAGGAAGACAAATAACCCTAAAATAATGGCTTACAGGCTGCCAAGATTTGACTATGAATTCCTGAAATCATTCATTGAGTGTACTGGCCCTATCGCTGGTTCACACTGCCCAATATCGCCATGTAGATACCAACCAGAAAAACGCAAAAAGAATATTGAGGCAGCGGCCTGTGAAGGACTTAAGGCAACAGTTAATTACCTATTGCCCGGTCTTGGTGTTACTGAGCCATCAATTCAGTGTATAATGAAAGGGGATTTTGGTGAGGAGGAGGGAGAAGACTCTGGTCAAGGCGCAGGTGGCATGAACCTTCCAAGGATAGAGATGCCTATAAATCTTCCTAGCGGAATTAATATTGATAACCTAGGTATAAAGATACCAAATATGGGAGATTTGGGATTTGGTTCAGGAGGGAAGTTAAATATTGGCAATGGTTTCTTCAAGGATGGAAAAATAACTATTGGAGGAGAGAGCTTTAATGTTAGTATAAATATGCCAGAAATTGATCTTGGTAATGGCTTCATAATAAATGGCAATGGAATTACAACACCGTTAGGGCAAATAACACTTTCGCCAGATGGCACAGTAAATATTCCTGGCGGGGCATCATTTAAGAATGGTGTTCTAACATTTGGAGGAAAAAGCTATAATGTTAACTTGCCTGACATTGCAGGAATGCTAGGTTCAACTGACTGTAATGCAAACCCTGATTCACTTTATTGTCGTGCAATTGGCGCAGCAAAAGACTGGATCAGTATAATAAACACAGCACTGGAAGCGGTAGGGTTGGGTAGTATAGATGCTAGCGGCTGTTTATTTAGGGGCTGCGTTTCAGATCGCTCAGCAATACAGCAGGCAATAAATGATACAATTGTATCGCTAGACTATATAACACGTGGTGATACACAATACAGCTACGGCAGGGATGACAATGACCTGCGTGACCTGTATGGTTTTGAAAACCCTGAGGAACACTCAACATCAAGGCAGAAATGGTGGCTTGGTGATAATGGTGGTTTAGGTGGTGATGATCGTTTCGGTTTCTGGTGTATATGCGCCCCAGATGATCCAAGATCAACAAGGTGTCGTGAAGATATGTGTACCGTTGAGCAACATGTTATATCTCCAGGAAGGGACTTTACAGTTTTCACAGGCGTGTTTAAATCACTACTTGATATACTAGGAATAGGGCCTAAGGATGGGCTTGGTTCTGGAAGTGATAAATTTGATATTGAGAACGCAGGGGAGGGTATAAGACCACTGGCAATAGCTAGTGACTATGGGCCTTTCCGTAGGTGGCTATGGTGTTACCATCAGGCAAGAGCAAAGGCCTGCCCCGTTCTTACTCGTGAAGTTTCAAACGAAACTGCATATGCAACCTCAATGGAAAACTTCCAGCTTGATAAACGAGTAAAAGATAATCTGGCTGAAACTTCTGCCAAAGGACAAAGTGTTAATGTTTGCAGTGGAAGCTCCCCAATGGGTTTTGGAACGCCAGAAGTGGAAGATTTTTTAAGGTGGACACGTGAGGAGCCAAATGATCTGGCGTTACTGCCGTTGTTTGCGGAAAGTGCAGGTTCAGGCTTCAAGCATAATGATCTTGTATTCCAAACTCAGGTGAGAGATGTTGAAGGCCCTTGGGTTGAGTCTGTTATTCCATTCCCGATTGACCTTGTTACAAGGCAGTTTTCTTCACCAGATGATACTCAATGGTTTGATGAAAAGGAGATACAGGGTAAAACATATAAACTTCCAAAGAATCGTGACAAAGGAGACCCTATTCTTGGTATATCAAGAACGGGTGAAAGGAGAACAAAATTTAATAATTTTGATGCAAATGGTCGCAAGTATAACAGGGCGGAAGATACCAACATGCTTTCTGAGTTGCAGCAGCGTGAGGGTACAGGCTATCAGATAGATTATTTTAATTCAGGTACAGGTGAAGCGGCTATTGATGAGTTCAAGGCGGATTCCAAAAACCTGCTCAAATTCAAGTCTGTGTTGTTGAAAACCAGAGACAGGGGAACGATTGCTCCAGTTTATAGTAGCCTTGGTGGACAAGCGGATGACAGTGACGCATATAAGGCCCTATACCGTAAATATATTGAAGGTCTATACGCAGTTTCATATAGCAATACATTTACTACCCGTCCAGAATATCCAAAAGATGTTCATGATGACCTGCCAAGCCCATTCAATACTAGTACGGACAAGAGAAGGAAGGTACACCCTTATGCGCAGTCTGCGGTGGTAGGGCCAAGAGGTTGCGATATCGGAGGATGGTATGAAATGATGCTTTATCAGGCAAGATGTATTAGATGGTTCAAGCTGAATTGTATATGTGACTATGACAAAACCTTCGCCCGAGGTGATGCACCAAATTATGTCCTGAAACGTGCAGGCGGCAAGGTGAAGGTAGCAACACCGAAAATACGCAATGGTGCTTTTGAAACGGCTGAAGTAGTAGATGGTCCTACTGGTGCGAGTTTAATTGAGAAAGGTTTTTTAGAGAGAGATCCGTTCGGCAATGCAAGAGGTTTTTTAGACGAATTATTTAACGCCTTTAAGAAGGATGAAACAACAGACAAAACTGAGCAGAGAATAATAAAGGGTATAGATTATGATGAAGCAACAGGAAGGGCGAAATTTACTAATAAGCTTAAAAATACGGATATTGACCTGACAGTAAAGGTAGAAGAGATAGATGTTCCTCTGGTCAGTAGGGGGATTATGGGTCCTGATTATGCTTTGAATTCAGGCACTCAATTTAAGCTTGAGGATCTTGATAATGTTCAGGTAGGTGACTTTATCACTTTTGATGAAACATTACGTTACAACCCAAGTTTTAATGGCGGCATTGACCCTGGTTTCCCAAGGCATATTGCCTATGTTGAAAAGGTGCAGAGATATAACGGTAAGGACGAGGATAAAAAAGGCAAGCCTGTTATGATAGAGGTTAGTGAAATGAACTGGGGTAAAAACCTTGATTCATGCGGCAATACCAATATGTGGGGTATTGACACCAGAAGGAAGATATATCGCCCAACTTGTTCGTCAAATGATAAAACTTGTCCAATCGGCTACTGGCCAGAAGAGCCGCCTTCACTAGGTTCTATACCAATTCAGGGGATAAAACTTGGGTTTATAGAAATAAATATTGGTGCTGATGGTATACCTACTATCAATATACCTGGATTCGGTGATATTGGTATTGGCAATGGCGGTATCAGCATTGGTGGTGTGGATATTGGTTTTGATGGCTCAATAAGCGTGCCGCTGCCTAACCTTCCAGGTATAACTTTCAACCCTGATTGCAGCATAACAATAGCTGGCATAATAACCTTATTGCCTAATGGTGGAATAGCATTCCCGGGTGGTTCAATAAATGCCAATGGATCAATTACAATTGAGGGGGTTACAATAGGTGTTGATAATGATGGTAAGTTTTACATTTCCATTCCTGGGTTAGCTGGTAATTTGCCTGTGTTGATAGATGGTAGTGGAAAAATAAGTATTAATATTGGCAACCCGCCTGTTCCAGTGGGAATAGATGCAAATAATAATATAAACCTTGGTGGGGTTGTATCGCTTTCACCAACTGGTGGCTTAACATTCAGTGGTGGGTTAGGTGGAATATCTATGGGTTCGAGCGGTAATTTCAATTTACCTGGCGGTGTTACTATTGGTCAGAATAACTCAATAAATTTCCCTAACGGCATTTCTATTAATAGCAATAACCAAGTAAGTTTTGCCATTCCTGGCTATCAGGGCTTTAATCTGGGCAATGGTCAGTTCAATTTCCCTAATCCACCAGGTGGTGGTATAAATGCTAATGGCAGTTTTACGTTGCCTGGTGGTTTTGGAATTTCGAATAACGGGCAGATAACAATGCCGCCTGGGGTTAATTTGCCAGCTGTCAATGTAACTCCAAATGGCGCTATAACAGTTGGTAATAGTGGAATATCTGTTAACCCTGATAACAGCATTTCGTTTGGTCCTGCAACTATTCTGCCAAATGGCAATATTCAAATGCCTGGTTTGCCAAATGGCATGAGTTTAGGTAATGGAACGATAAATGTCCCTGGTTACAACAATCCACCAATATCAGTTAACGGGCAAATAAATATTTCTGGAATACCGCCGCAGGGGGTAAATGTTCCGCTTGAGGGTGGTGGTACTATGCACATTGGCCCTGGAGGTGTAATAACGGCTCCAGGCTTACCAGCAAGTATATCACCGCAGCAGAATGGTGGGTTTAATTTGGGTAGTGATCTTAACATAAATAATGGCAATATAAATTTAGGTGGTGGTGCTCAAGCTGGCGGTGTAACTATAGGAAATGGTTCTGTAAACCTGCCAGGGGGTATAAGTTACGGGAACGGGGAGTTGATAGTGCCAGAGCTTGGAAACCCGCTCGGGCTGAACCCTGATGGTTCAGTTACTATAGGCAGTGCAACTTATCAGAATGGTACACTTACAGGAAATGGTTTTGTAGTTGATGCTAATGGTAATATAAGTACCGATTCTGGTGTTGGTCTTCAGAATGGTAACCTTATAATGCCAGGTGGTGATATTTTTGCAAGAAACCCAGATGGAAGTATCAGATTGCCTGCTGGCCTTGGCTCAATTGGTAATGGTAAAATAACTATTGGTACAGGGCCTGATGCGCCACAAATAGGTGCAGACGGCAGTCTGACATTCCCAGGTTTCGCTAATTTAGGTAGACAAGCTGATGGCTCAATTAAAATTGCTGGGTTTACTATTGGTAATGGAAAAATAAAAACACCATTTGGCATAGAGTTGGGAGCTAATGGTAGTATAAAAATTCCACCAGGAATAACTTTAAGTAATAACGGCTCTTTATCGGGCATACCTGGGTTTTCATCAATTGCACCGCCATATTATCCAATACCATTACCAGGTGGGGCAGGGCATATTGAACCGGGAAGGATAGTGCTGAAGGATGGGACTGTAATTGAATGTGGTAAGGTAAAAATCCCTGGAAAAGATGATATTGGAGTTGGCAATGGTGGAATAACAGGAATACCTAATTTCCCAATTTCATGGAATGGTGGGAATGTAAATATAGGTGGTAATATAACCCTTCCAATTGGTGATATTATAGGTGGTATTGGCACTATAATAGGTAATATACCTGGTTTAAGCACCATTGGCACAATACATAGATATGCAGATTGTCAAAATACAGACTGGGCGGTTTGTGTTTTAAAGAATGGCTACTGGAATCAGGTGAAGATATACAGGCCATTCACATTTAATGGTAAAGACTCTGACGGGAAGCCGAAAATAGAGTTTGACCCTGAGTATATGGGGGCAAGCTGCAATTTACCCAATAATACAGGACAGCAAGCTACAACTGGTGTTATCCTGCCTAAGCCACTAGGTTTAAATGAGCTTACAAGGATAGCAAAAGAACATTTAACTGGCTTTGACGGCTATGAGAAAAGTACCCTTGATAACTCCGTTCAGGTAGTGAAACTTGGCGCTGCAAGGAGATACCTGATGCAAAAATTCAAGGAGGAAGACCCTAACTTCACCGCCGAAAAAATAATGTATGGCCCTGAAGGGTTGTGGAAATTGTTAATACCAAACGCAGACCTAGGAACCTATGCCTATGATGATATGGCAAATTATATGTTTAATGCACTTAACGGTAGTGTTGACAGGTGTGACCCACCAAAAGAATTCAGGATAGACCAGATAAAGGTAGTTGAGGAAGATATAAAAACCTATTGCAATATATCTCAAAATACAACAGACGAAAAATGTAAGGCATTTGAAAAATAAAGTATGAAATCATCAGTAAAAATATTTTTGATATTTTTTATTTTGGCGCTAACCTTCAATGGTTTTGCAGCTGAGACTGACCGTTCATATAATGTCAGACCAGCAGACCTTACAGATATAGCGCCGCATGAATATAACCATATAAGCAATAAAAAGCAGGACAGTGCAGGCGGACTTTATATGTGCCTGAAAACCGCTTATTGGAAGAACGTTCTGGGGCAGGGTGCTATTCCCGTTCCTAAATATCCTTGTAATTATATCCTCAAACAAGAGGACTGGGACTTAAACCATATAGATATAACCCCAAGCCCGATATATCTTGATAAATTCCGTGGCCCTGATGTTCTTAACCCATGTGCATCGCTGGGTTCAAAATATACCAATAATTACTGGGATCATGGCGTTGGAAATGATGAGGGGCTTGGTATAAACTTCAAGGATTTCTGTAAGACCATCCGTGATAATTATGGCGTAGATAATAAATTTCATGAAAATCCAGAAAAGAACAAAACCTACACCTTGCTTGCCTCACTTATCTTCCCGAATGCCTTTGCACAAACCTATAGTTCCCTGAGCCTGTCAAACTATAAGTCATGCAACAGTGTATTCAAAGCTTTTGAAAGAAGTGGCAACAGCCAGTTAAATAAAGATGATGCCATAAGCGTGGATAGCTGTATTTCATCATGTGAAACAGCGCCACCAACACTTAAGGCAAGGCAATATTGCGGTGTTGATGAATGTATTTCCGAAAGCGCTTCAATGAACAAGCCGTCTGACTGGTGCTGTACCCTAGCAGATTATTGGCATAAAAAACCAGAGATAGACATAAACCCACTGGCAAAAGTAAGAAAGATGTGTGATGGTAGGGAGCGGGAAAATCTGCAATACTGCCTGAGGTCATTCTCAACAAGCGGAAAAATGCCGCAAACTTGCTGCAAATATTCAACGCTTATTTCTAATTACAGTCCAAAGGCGGGGCAAGATGTTAACCGCTATTGTGGCTCATATAACGCTGCTAAGCAGTGCCTTGCAATTTTTGATAAAAAAGGCGTTGTTGACAATAGCTGCTGCACCATGAATTATAATTACTCTGGCAAAATTGAGTTTGCGCCATTGATGGAAAATTATTCGCCATCGTGGAAGAATTATCTTTATCGTAAGATCAATGACACTTGTAATGTTCAGAAGGTAGTGAAGGACAATAATGTTCAAATATGTGCAAAGAATATACAGGAAAAAAGGAAGCCTTCTGTTGAATGCTGCATCGCTTATCACACGGGTGACCTAATACCCAATATGGTTGGCCTTTCATACTCCCAGATAGAAAAATTCTGCTATCCTGAAAAATATTGAAAAATCACCCCACTAAAATTTCTATGTCATTAAAGATATTGTTCGTTTGCCTTGGTAATATATGTCGCAGCCCTACTGCTCAGGGTGTGATGGAGAAACTACTTGCCGATGCTGGTTTAAGCCATGCGGTAATAGTTGATTCTGCAGGAACTTCTGCCTACCATATAGGCGCAAAACCAGATCAGAGAAGTATTTTAGCAGCTAAAAAACGTGGTTATGAAATTTCAGGGCAGCGTGCCAGAAGGGTTGAATTTGAAGACTTTAATGATTTTAACCTTATTCTTGCGGCGGATAGTTCAAACCTTTCAAGCCTTCTGGAAGACGCCCCGCATGAAGCCAGAAATAAAATAAAACTAATACTGGACTATTCAAACTGTAAAACAAAAGATATACCAGACCCATATTACGGCGGAGAAGCTGGGTTTAATAATGTTCTAGACCTGCTGGAAGATGCCTGCAGAAATATAATTAAACAAGAGGTCTGTAGTTAGGTGGTAGACGCAAGGTTGATAATAAGAAGTTTTTAAAACTGCTTGCATAAATTTAAGTTTGTTTTATGAAAGCCAGACAAAAGTAATAGGAGTTGGCTTTTGTTTCAGCTTGATTAGGTGCAGATTTGGTTTTTTACCCTCTGCCTTTGATTTATAGGGGTGTAGCTCAGTTGGTAGAGTACCGGTCTCCAAAACCGGGTGTCGTGGGTTCGAGCCCCTCCGCCCCTGCCACTCATCAGGTTTCAGGTGCCAGAGGTCAGGCGCCAGCGCTGGTTGAGTTTGTTTCAAGCTTCAGGAGTCAGGTTTCATTAATATTATGAAACCTGACATCTGAAACCTGAAATCTAAATATAATGAATCCGATAAACTTTTTTAAAGAAGTTAAGCAGGAAGGCTCAAAAGTTACTTGGGCAACCCGCAAGGAAACTACGGCTATAACTATAACAGTGTTGATACTGGTGGTTATATCTTCTGCGTTCTTTTTTCTGGCTGACTGGCTTATTTATACGGTTATCGGCAAGATATTGGGTTACTAAGCCCCGAGTTCTGAGTTACTAGTTGTCAGTTGTTAGTAAATTCTAAACTAACAACTAACAACTAACAACTAACAACTAGGATATAATGACACAAGCTAAATGGTACATAGTTAATGCGGCATCGGGTTCAGAAAAAAAAGCTGCTGAGGCAATAAAGGAAAGGGCGGTAAAAAAAGGCATTGATGGCCTTTTTGAAGAAATATCCGTTCCTACGGAGTCATATCTGGAAGTTAAGCGTGGCAAAAAGGTTCAGTCTGAGCGCAGGTTCCTGCCAGGTTATGTATTAGTAAAAATGGTGATGAATGATGAGACATGGCAGCTGGTTAAAAACACGCCAAAAATCACTGGCTTTCTAGGTGGTGGCGGTGCTAAACCGCAGCCTATATCAGAAAGAGAGGCGATGAATATATTGAAACAGGTTGAAGACGGCAAAAAAGCTCCAAAAAGTAAAGTTTCTTTCCATGTGGGTGATTCTGTTAAAATTATCGATGGTGCTTTTGAGTCTTTCGTTGGAAGCGTTGAAGAAGTTGATGAAGATGGTGGAAAACTTAAAGTTGCGGTTTCTATATTCGGTCGCGCAACCCCAGTTGAGCTTGCTTTTAGTCAGGTTGAAAAAGGCTGATATTAACAGAAATATTAAAAAAGGATACTAAATGGGATTAAAGCATTTAAAGAAATATGTATTAACCCCTAAGTCTGCCTTAAAGCACAGGGCGTTGAAGCTTAAGGAACAGTCGCAAAGAAGTTTTAACCTGATAAAAAATCGTATTTCAGGTGATTATACCCCGAAAATAATTCCAGTTTCATTTGAAGGTAAACTACCAAGATATAACCTGATAAATGCTGCGATAAAAGAGTTTGGCTATAAAAAATATCTTGAGATAGGATGTTTTCGTGATGAGTGCTTCAGCCAGATAAGTTGTGATTACAAAGTAGGCGTAGATCCGCAAAGCGGTGGCACTGTAAGGTTAACCAGTGATGATTTTTTTCTGCAAAATAATGAGAAATTTGATTTTATATTTATTGATGGCCTGCATATTTATGAGCAGGTGAGAAAAGATATTCTAAATGCGCTAAAAGTGCTGAATGATGGCGGTATAATAATGCTGCATGATTGCCTGCCGACCAGATATTCCTACCAGACGGTTCCGCCAGAACACCTGATATGGAATGGTGATGTGTGGAAAGCTTTTGTGGAAGCCAGAAGCTGGGCGGATGTTGATGGCGCAGTATGCTTGATAGATTGTGGTATAGGCATGTTAAAAAAACGTACTAATTCAAATAAACTTAACTTCCCAGAAAATACTGATTTTAAAAATCTTAAATACGCAGATCTGGCAGATAATTACAAGCAATGGCTTAACCCAGTTGAGTTTGATGATTGGAAAAATTTTGCGAATTCATAATATTGCCGTATCCGTCATTGTGAGCGTACGCGCTCCACTGCACAAGTGTTAGTGCGAGCAATCCATCAAAAATAAAGTCTGGCATGTGATGGTGGATTAGTTCGTCGCACTCGCTCTTCACAATTACGGATAATTATAATTACCCTCCCTTCCTGCAAGCGAGTAGAGTAATTATATACCAAACTTCTTGCATTTAAATTTTTGCTAAATACTATTTAGAATAGTTAATTGCTATGGGTGGTTAGATATGCTTGCAGGGGCGGAATATGAAAAGATAATAGAATCTATTTCAAAGCGAATTATTGAGCTTAACGGTTACCCAAAAAATAACCCAGCAAATCATCAGTATGAATTTTTTAATGACAACAAAAAAGTAGAGCCTTACCAGTTCCGCACTTTTATACATGGCAATGAGGACAGGATTGGGAGGGTTAATGCAATAGTTTATATTGGTATTTCAAACCTTCCATACAAGTCAAATGATCAGAAAATCTATGATGATTCAATAATTGAAGGCGATCTTATATATAAAGCTGTGAAGGAAATATTGAGAGAAGTTATTGGCATAGCTATAAATTATGAAAATGACATTACTCAGATAATTGTTCCGCAGGGCGCTGAGGAAGTGGTTACTTCACTCACCAATCTTGTATATAATGTTATAAATTGCCTGAATCGCAAATGCCGTAAACATTTGAATGAGTTAAGTGCTGATAAGAAAATATATTGTTATGATGTGAATGTTGGCCTAAAGCGTGAGAGTTTTAAGATGCATTTAGAAATTGGAGCAGACACAAATATCAACCTGATATATAACCACAGCCCAAAGCTAAAAGAGTCAGCGCTAGAGGCTATGGGTTAATTTAGAGCCAGAAATATAAAATAGAATTTTCAATAGATGTGAAAAAAGATATAATATCTGTCGGCAGATTTTACAGGAATATATTCCTTGATATTGAAGATATCAAAACCAGATAAACTATCTGACTTTACACTTTAAAGCTTTTTATATATAAGCCTCACATAATTAACGCAATTTCATATAAAAATGGCAGAAATTACCGCAGTATTCGCAAGGGAAATTCTTGATTCCAGAGGTAACCCAACAGTTGAAGTGGATGTTCAGTTAAGTGACGGCGCATTTGGCCGTGCGGCTGTTCCCTCAGGCGCTTCTACTGGCAGCCTTGAGGCGCTGGAACTGCGTGATAATGATAAGGCAAGATATTTAGGTAAAGGTGTATTGAAAGCCTGTGAGAACGTGAATGGCGAAATAGCTGATGCGCTTATTGGTATGGATGCTTCTTGGCAGGAATCCATTGATAAAGCAATGATACAGTTGGACGGAACTGAGAATAAAGGTCGTTTGGGTGCTAATGCCATTCTTGGCGCATCACTTGCAGTTGCTAAGGCAGCTGCGGCTTCCACGGGGCAGATGTTATGCACTTACCTAGGCGGCTTAAATGGTAACACGTTACCTGTTCCTATGATGAACATCATTAATGGCGGCGCACATGCAGACAACCCAATAGATATTCAGGAATTCATGATAATGCCAATTAGCGCCCGCAATATCCGTGATGCTATTCGTATGGGTGCGGAAGTATTCCATAATTTAAAAAAACGCCTTTCAACTGGTGGATTTTCAACAGCAGTGGGTGATGAAGGCGGTTTTGCCCCAGCGCTTAAAAGCAGCAAGGAAGCTTTAGATTATATAATGACAGCGATAGTTGATGCTGGCTATGTTCCTGGTGAAGATATTGTTTTAGCGCTTGATGCTGCATCAACGGAGTTCTATAAAGAAGGCAAATATCATTTAGAAGGTGAAGGTAAAGTTCTCAATTCAGAAGAGATAGTTGAATATTATAAAGACCTCTGCAAACAATACCCTATAAAATCTATTGAAGACGCATGCAGTGAAGGCGATAGGGAAGGCTGGAAGCTGATAACCAAAGAGCTTGGCAAAAAAGTGCAATTAGTGGGCGATGACCTATTCGTTACCAACCCTAAGATATTACGGGAAGGTATTGCTGATGGCTTGGCTAATTCAATACTTGTAAAAGTTAACCAGATAGGCACATTAAGTGAAACATTACAAGCGGTAAGAATTGCTAAGGAGGCGGGCTATACCTCAGTTCTTTCGCACCGTTCTGGTGAAACAGAAGATACCACAATTTCACACATAGCAGTTGCAACTAATTGCGGGCAAATTAAAACTGGCTCACTTTCAAGGGCAGACAGAACAGCAAAATATAACGAACTTATAAGAATTGAAGAGTTTTTGAACTCTCCTAGATATGCAGGTAAGGTGTTTGGTTGATTGATTATATTTATATTTACTGCCTGTTATAGCTTTCAGTAAGGTGCTAACACTGATGGATAAGGAGTAAGAGTCTTTTTAACCTTGCTATACTTAGCTAAGCCCTCCCTGATTTTAGGAAATTTTGTTAATGATTTGTTAATAAACTTATGCTATAATGTGGGTATTAGGAATTTAATATAAATTATAGGTTTTTTATGTCAGATGGTCCAGCACAGATGGGTACGGGGCAATTGCTAGCTGCAATGGGGCAGGGTGCAAAAGCTGGTGAAGCGCCATTTAAGATGTATTTTGGAACTATGTTTGATACTTCTCCTGAACCATCTATGGTAGGGGGTATGGGTAAAGAGATAGGGCAACTTTCTCCTCCTGTGGACTATGGGCATTTGGCAGCAGGTTTTAATTCCCGAAATGGTGGCGGGATTGACGTATAAAATAAGCATATAGCCTAGAAAATCTTAACCCACATTAAAGTATCCCCATTATCAATTATTGTTTTTGCTTGCTAGTATTTTTCAGTAATATTTTGTAACCCGCTTTTTCCCAATAATCCTTTCAATTTTTCTGTTATTTTGGTAATTATCTTGCATCATTGCGAGGTGCAAAGTTCCGTGGCAATCCAGAATAGGAAAAGTTTGCGGCAATTTAGAGAAAATGAGTAAACTATTGATTTTTTGTTGTAGTTCTCCCCCTGCTTGCGGTGGGAGTTAGAGGGGGGTGACGAGATGTAGGTAAAAAGCCAATCACAAGCTTTTCTCATGACACCCC
>DQGZ01000018.1 GCA_003531345.1 Alphaproteobacteria bacterium
GGTAGGGGATTTCGGTTTAGCTTTAGGTTTATTTGCAACTTATTTGTTATTTGAAACTATAGAATTTTCAGGAATATTTGAAAAAGTTAAAGAATTTAAAGCTGAGGAATTTGTTATTCTTGGTTGTCATTTCAATTCAATAACATTTATATGTGTTGCATTATTTATCGGCGCAATGGGTAAATCAGCCCAGCTGGGGTTGCACACTTGGCTACCAGATGCAATGGAGGGCCCAACACCTGTTTCTGCCTTGATACACGCTGCAACAATGGTTACTGCTGGTATATTTTTAGTGGCAAGGTTTTCACCTATGTATGAATATTCTGAGTTAGCAAGGAATATGGTAACGATAGTAG
Source organism: Alphaproteobacteria bacterium (assembly GCA_003531345.1). Taxonomy (GTDB): domain Bacteria; phylum Pseudomonadota; class Alphaproteobacteria; order Rickettsiales; family UBA8987; genus UBA8987. Next base: position 357 of record DQGZ01000018.1, read on the forward strand.
GCGCAACAACTGCAATATTTGCTGCGACTATAGCGCTCACCCAGAATGATATAAAAAAAATAATCGCTTATTCAACCTGTTCACAACTTGGTTACATGTTCTTTGCGTGCGGGGTTTCAGCTTATGCAGCTGGCATATTCCACTTATATACTCACGGTTTTTTCAAGGCGCTTTTATTTCTTTCCGCGGGTTCAGTGATACATGCAATGAGCGACGAGCAGGATATAAAAAAAATGGGAGCATTGTGGAATAAAATTCCATTAACTTATGTTGTAATGTTGATAGGTACTTTAGCAATAACTGGCTTCCCTTACCTATCAGGCTATTTTTCAAAAGATTTAATTCTGGAAGCGGCATACGCAAAATCTCAAGCAGGAAGTGGTGTTGCTAAATATGCGTTTTATGTTGGCATAGTAACAGCATTTTTAACTGCCTTTTACTCTTGGCGTTTGGTGCTGCTTACCTTCCACGGTAAGTTCAGAAATACAGATGAGGTGAAGGAGCATATTCATGAGTCACCAGTAGTGATGACCCTGCCACTTATGCTACTTAGCATAGGTGCATTATTTGTAGGCTATATATTTGCTAACAAACTTGGCATCGGGCATGAAGGTTTAAAATTCTGGAGTGGTGCGTTAAAGGAGGGGTTTGCTAAGTATCATGGTGAAAGAGAAAGTATTTACACATTAGCGCATCACGTGCCTGACTTTGTAAAACAACTCCCCCTGATAGTTGGTGCTATGGGCTTTATATTGGCACTTATCATGTATATTATTGCACCAAAATTGCCAGATATTCTGGTGCACATTTTCCGTCCATTATATCTGCTTTCATATAATAAATGGTATATTGATGAGATATATAATTTTGTTCTTGTAAGACCGATAATGGCTATTGGAAGATTTTTCTGGAAGATAGTAGATACAAAAATAGTTGATGGAATTCCAAACGGTTTTGCAGCAATTTCTGAAAGTTTTGGTAGAAGGTTTAAGGCTTTACAGAGTGGATATATATATCATTATTCCTCAATAATGCTTATTGGCATAATCAGTGTGTTAGGTTATCTGATATATATCTGGGGAATTTAGAAGGTGTGGGAAGCACTTATTAAATATTATGGTTTTGATTGGTTAGGAATGTTTTTTACTTTCTACTCAATCAATGCTTTTAAGAATAAAAGTCTGAAAGGTTTTATTTTTGGTGCGTTGGCTTGCCTTAGTTGGATGATATTTAACATAATGGCACAGTCAATAGCTGGGGTAATTGCTAATACGGCTTTTATCTATCTGCATTATCAAGGCTATAAGGAATGGAGAAAAGAAAAGGATGTCAGTTAACTTACCGATATTATCGCTGCTAATTTTTGCACCGCTTTTGGGCGCTGTGTTCATATTGCTTTTTACCAATGAAAAATGTGAAGAGAAGGCAAAAATAATAGCGTTGTGGACCTCCGTAATCACGTTTATAATCTCGCTTCTAGTATGGAAAAATTTTGATGCTACCAACGCCAGTATGCAGATGGTTGAGAAATTTGAATGGGTAAGGGAAGCGAGTATTTTCTACCATTTAGGCGTAGACGGAGTTTCTATATATTTAATATTACTTACAACACTGCTTATACCGATATGTATTTTAGCCAGTTGGAATTCTATCAAGGAAAAAATAAAGCTTTATATGGTTTTATTCTTATTGCTCGAAACTCTGGTTATTGGTGTTTTCGTTTCATTAGACTTTTTACTTTTCTATTTCTTTTTTGAAGCTTCACTTATACCGATGTTTATAATAATTGGTATCTGGGGTGGTGATAATAGGGTTTATGCGTCTTTCAAATTCTTCCTTTATACTTTGTTCGGTTCGGTGTTTTTACTGCTTGCCATTATATATCTATATACCCAGTTTGGTACAACTGATATGCTGGCATTAACCGAAAAAGCGCCAGAGCTTTCATTGAAAACACAAAAGATATTGTGGATAGCATTTTTTGCCTCATTTGCTGTAAAAGTTCCTATGTTTCCTTTCCATACATGGCTGCCAGACGCACACGTTCAGGCACCAACTGCGGGTTCGGTTATACTTGCAGGCGTTCTGTTAAAATTAGGCGCTTATGGTTTTTTAAGATTATCAATTCCTATGTTGCCTGATGCATCAGTTTATTTCGCAAACCTAGTTTATATTTTAAGTATAATTGCGGTTATTTATACTTCGCTGGTAGCATTAGTTCAGGAAGATATGAAAAAGATGATAGCCTATTCATCAGTTGCACATATGAGTTATGTTACTGCGGGTATATTTGCATTCAATATGCAGAGCGTACAGGGGGCATTATTCCAGATGTTAAGCCATGGTATAGTTTCAGCGGCATTGTTCCTTTGCGTTGGCGTGCTGTATGAGAGAATGCACACTAAACGTATTGACAAATTTGGTGGCGTGGTAAAAGTTATGCCACGCTTTGCTTTGATGTTTATGGTGTTTACTATGGCATCGGTTGGCCTGCCTGCAACTTCGGGTTTTGTAGGTGAGTTCCTTGTTCTGCTTGGTATATTCAAAGACAATAAAATTGTATCAGCTTTGGTTGCAACTGGCGTGGTGCTTGGTGCTGCTTACATGCTTTTACTATATAAAAATGTGGTTTATGGCGAAATAAAAAATCCAGAAGTAAACCATTTGAAAGATCTTGATAGATATGAAAAATTGACCTTGTATCCACTTGCATTATTGGCAATTTTATATGGTGTGTTGCCGTATCTGATAACTAATGATATTGCCCCATCAATTTCCTTATTACTTAATTCAGTAACAAAATAATGGCTAACTATATTTACATATTACCTGAAATAATCCTTGCGGTTTTTGCACTGGTGATGACTGTGTTTGGTGTATTTCGTCAGAATTGCAATAAAACTACGCAAGTAATTTTTGGGCTGAATACGATATTATTCGTAGCACTGATATATATTTTTTTTCTGATAGATAAGGGGGCAAAAACTAATTTAACCTTCCTGTTCGATGATTCATTCGTTTTCAGCCATCAGATATTCATACTTAAATCAATTGTCTGCGCTGCTGTTTCTGCAGTAAATATAATCGCCCTTGGAAATAGTAATTTTGCAGGCGAAAACAGCAGAAAAATATTTGAATTTCCTGTGCTTATAACTTTAGCAACTATCGGTATCTTCATAATGATCTCCGCAGTTGACCTGATGGGTATTTACTTAGGTTTAGAACTTTCATCTTTGGCAATGTATGTTCTGGTTGCAATGAACCGTGACAATGAAAAGGCAACTGAAGCAGGTACAAAATATTTCATTCTTGGTGCGCTTGCCTCAGGCATTTTATTATATGGTGCATCACTGATATATGGTTTTTCAGGCTCAACCAATATTGCAGATTTAGTTTATCTACTTTCAAAAATAGAGACTATAAAGGAGGCTTCACCTGCTCTTGTGCTTGGCATAGTGTTATTATTTTGTGGTATGTTCTTTAAACTTTCTCTGGCACCAATGCATTTCTGGGCGCCAGATGTTTACCAAGGTTCTTCAAAAATAGTACTGGCATTTATTTCAACAGCGCCAAAAGTTGCTATAGTTGCTGTGCTGATACGTTTTATTTCCCATTTCAGTGGTGAAGTTGAAAAGCAGTTTGAAATGATAATAGCCATAGTGGCGGTACTTTCCATGCTGGTTGGCAGTTTTGCTGGTTTAGTGCAGGAAAACATCAAAAGGCTTATCGCATATAGTGGTATTGCGAATATGGGTTATTTGATGATAGCTGTTTTATTGTCAGACAAGGAATCAATAGATGCGGCGGTAATATATCTGACAATTTATATAATCACTGGTTTGGGTTTGATGGCGATAATTTCAGTGCTTAATAAAAACAATTCTGAAGATACTGAAAATATTTCTGATTTTGCAGGGCTTTCAAAACTAAATCCTTACTATGCGGCTGGGCTTGCTATATTATTATTTTCACTGGCAGGCATTCCACCAATGGCTGGTTTTTTGGCAAAATTCGTTGCTCTTCCGATCTCCATCAATGCAAAATTATATGTGCTTTCGGTTATCGGTGTGGTCACTTCAGTTGTGGCGGCTTATTATTACTTAAGAATAATAAAATTAATGTATTTTGATGACATTAAACCAGGTGTAACAAAGCTGGTTGCTGATGATGTTTTAAACATAAATAAATTACTTATAGCTGCGATAGTAATTTTTACCCTTACCCTGTTCCTATATTTTGACAGTTTCTCAGCGATGCTGGGGTAATTTGATGCAAATAGCAAAAGAACAAATTTCTGAGTTCTCAATTATCCATTACGATATTCTGGACAGCACCAACAGTGAGGCAAAAAGACTGATAGATGATAAAATTGCAGCAGGCAGCGTAATAATAACTGATATACAGTTGAACGGACGTGGTAGAAACGGTAAAGAATGGGTTTCAGACGAGGGCAATCTTTTTTGCTCTATCATAATATCACCGAAAAAATCACCAGAATTATATTCTTTTGTTGCAGTAGCAGCCCTTGCGGAAAGTTTAAAAAACCTTGGACTAAAACCACAGATAAAATGGCCGAATGATATTAAAATAAATGATAAAAAAATTTCTGGTGTATTGCTGGAAAAATATAAAGATATGCTGGTT
>DQGZ01000190.1 GCA_003531345.1 Alphaproteobacteria bacterium
GTTGCCAAGGATGAAGCAGTTGCAGTTAGGCACTTGGTTACAAGCTCTGTTCCTGGGTTGAAATCCTCAAAAGTTACCATAATAGATAATAACGGAAAAGTACTTTCCAAGGCAAAGGGAGATGATGACTCTGAATATGGCGGTACGGCTGACTCTGCTGAATTTAAACTACAGATGGAAGACAGGTTGCGCCGCACCATAAATGACCTGCTAACTCAAGCCGTGGGCGAAGGAAAAGTTGAAACTCAGGTTTCGGTTGATGCTTCTTTTGAAAAAATATCTGAAACATCAGAAAAATATAACCCTGATGAGCAGGTTGCACGCTCCACCCAAACAACCGAAGAAGTTACCAGCAACTCAAACAAGCAGGGTGGTGAAGTAAGTGTTGCAAATGAACTTACTGGCGAAAATGCAGAGGCTGGCGCTGGCTCATCTGAAAACAGCCAGAAAACTGATGAGATAACCAATTTTGAGATCTCAAAAACTATAACCAGCAAGGTTGATGATGTTGCAAAAATAAAAAGAATATCCGTTGCCGTATTAGTAGATGGAAAATACAGCAAGGACACGTTAGGAAATGATATTTATATTCCACGCACCGATGAGGAAATAGACCTGTTAAAGCTATTGGTCAGAAATGCTATCGGGTTTGATGAATCAAGGGGCGATAAGGTTGATGTTGTAAACCTTGAATTCTCTAAGGATTCTGGTGTTAGCTTGCCAACGGAAGACCCATTTGCCTGGATAAAAGAAGACTTAGACAGCATAATAAAAACCATAGTTCTGGGCATCGTTGCCATTCTGGTTATTATGCTTATCATAAAGCCGCTAGTAGGAAAAGCATTTGAAATTTCAGCAAGTGACCTGGAAGCCGAAGAAATAAAAAACCAGGCAAGTATGGAGGCGCTGCAAAAACAGCTTGAGCGTGCAGAGCAAGGTGGAATAGGCATAGGTGGCAGTGGTGGTGGTGGCGGTGATAAAGGTGGTGTAAACCTAGACGTTATACAAAGTAAAATAGAATATTCACCTGCACAAAAAGTAAATGACATTATAGAAAACAACCCAGAAGAAACACTTGCCGTTATAAGAGGCTGGCTGGGTGAGAATAAATAATTTTTTACTTTTGGTTTATTAAAATTTTTTATATTATAACAGCGATATATAGTGAGTTTCAGTAAGGTGTTAATACTACAAAAAGCCATTTTGTCATTCCAGCGAAAGCTGGAATCCAGTGGTAAGTTTGTATCGTCTGGATACCGACTTTCGTCGGTATGACGATAGTATTATATCTAAATAAATTACTGCAATTTACTATCATTAAGTTATAATTCTACAATGAACGCTAATATCGCACAAAAAAAATCCAGCGGCTCTGGGCTTACTGGAATTGAAAAGGCATCCGTGCTGATGATGAGCCTTGACGAAGAGGTTGCGTCAAAAATATTTGCACTAATGACAGAGGATGAGATAAGGCAGATTTCCCAGATAATGTCTAACCTTGGCAAGGTTGAAACCCAAGCGGTTGACCTTTTAATGACGGAATTTACCGAAGAAATATCTTCTGGCAAAACTATTTTTGGTGATATTGGCAATGCAAAAAAACTACTTACAAAAGCACTTGGCGCTGACAAGGTGGAATCTATCCTTGGTGAAATTTCAGGGCCAATAGGAAAAGACACTTGGGACAGGTTAAATAATATTGATGAGGAATTGCTTTCAGCGTTCCTTAAAAATGAACACCCTCAAACTGTAGCTCTTATCCTTTCACGAATGAAGGCATCTGCGGCATCTAAAATACTCGTTTCATTTTCAAATGAATTTGCCATGAATGTAATTTCCCGCATGGTAAATCTTGAGCCTGTAAAACGTGAAGTTATTTCTGACATTGAAAAAATATTACAGTCAGAGTTTATGACCAGCCTTTCACAAGGCAAAAAGCTTGATACCTACGAACAGGTGGCGGAGATATTCAACAATTTTGACAGGGCAACTGAGCAGAAATTCTTTGAAATGATCGAGAAGGATAATGCTGAAACCGCCCAGCGGATACGTGAATTAATGTTCACATTTGACGACATCAAAAAACTTGATAATACAGCTATACAAACCATTTTAAGAAGCGCAGACAAGCAGAAACTGCCTATCGCCCTTAAAGGTGCAAATGATGAGATAAAAGAATTATTCTTCAAAAACATGTCTGAACGTGCATCAAAAATACTGAAAGAAGATATAGCCTCTCTTGGGCCTGTTCGAATAAAAGATGTTGATGAAGCCCAGATGAGCATAGTACAAACCACAAAAACACTGGCAGACAGCGGTGAAATCAAAATACCTGACGGCGACGAAGAACAGGAGCGGATGATATATTAAAGTTAACCCCTATCATTCTATAACCTAACTTTTGTGGCATAAGGCATAATTAAAAAGATTATGCCAATATGGAGAGCAGCCTAAAAACTTGGCAGTTTATAACCTGCTTGATCTTCAATTGCTTTGGCAACATTGAAACAGGTTTGCTCGTCCCACGGCTTAGTTATAATTTGCAAACCAAGCGGCAAGCCTTCATCATTTAAACCTGCTGGAACTGCAATCCCTGGTAAACCAGCAAGAGAAGCTGGAATAGTGAATATGTCATTCAAATACATTTTAACTGGATCATCTTCATTAGCGCCAATTTCAAACGCAGCAGATGGTGCAGTTGGCGTTAATATGGCATCAACTTTTTCAAACGCTGTTGCAAAATCCTGCGCTATTAGCGTTCTAATCTTTTGCGCTTTAACATAATATGCCTCGTAATACCCAGCTGAAAGCACATAAGTGCCAATCATTATGCGGCGTTTTACCTCATCACCAAAGCCTTCCGCTCTGGTTTTTTCATACATTTCATCAAGCGAGTTAGTTTTCTCAGAAGTTCTATGACCATAACGCACGCCATCATATCGTGCTAAATTGCTACTGCACTCCGCAGGTGCAACTGTATAGTAAACTGGTAGCGCATATTTTGTATGTGGCAATGAAACTTCAATAATTTCTGCCCCTGCTGCCTTTAAAAACTCTGCCCCCTTTTCCCAAATTTTTTTGATTTCCTCAGGAATTCCATCAACATTATATTCTTTTGGAATGCCAATTTTTTTACCTTTTAAATTTGAATTTATATTCGCAAACCAGTTTGGCACTTCTAAGTTTACTGAGGTTGAATCTTTTTCGTCATAGCCCGAAATTGCTTGCAGTAAAAGCGCACTGTCTTTTACATTTTTTGCAAACACACCGGCTTGGTCAAGTGAGCTTGCGAAGGCAACCGTTCCCCACCTTGAACATCTGCCATAAGTTGGTTTAATACCCGTAATGCCGCAGAAAGCAGCAGGTTGGCGGATTGACCCGCCAGTATCAGTACCTAAGCTTCCCAAAGCCAAATCTTCCGCTACAGCAGCCGCAGAACCACCAGATGAACCACCTGGAACAAGTTTTTTTTTAGGGTGCTTTGTTGATTTCCAAGGGCTTAGAACATTACCATAAGCGGAAGTTATATTGGCAGAACCCATTGCAAATTCATCAAGGTTGGTTTTGCCAACCATTACTGCACCGCTTTTAAATAAATTTGCTGAAACTGTGCTTTCATATTGCGGGATAAAATTACCAAGAATTTTTGATGCTGCGGTGGTGCGAACGCCTTTAGTACAGAACAGATCTTTCACTGCGATTGGCACACCTTCAAGCAAACCACCCTGCCCTGATGCTATTTTTTTATCAGACTGCTCAGCCTGTTTAAGCGCCACTTCTTCCGTTGTTGTTATAAAACAATTACTTTGAGATTTCTTAATCCTTTCATTGTAATTCTTTGCAAGCTCAACGGAACTAAATTGCTTGTTTTTTAAGCCCTTTAAGGCAGATTCTATCGTTAACTCGTTAAAACTCATAAATTCCCTATAATTTCAAGACGTTAAATCAAGTAGAATAATTTACAAAAACCTTCAAGTTTTTTTATTTGTTAACTAAATATTAATGCTACCGTGCTATAATCAGCTAATTACATTAGAAGTACATAAAGTGCAAAAAGCTATAAACCATATAAACAATTCTGTACACTCTCTATTAGAACAGGGAATTCTAGTAAGAAAAAAAGACTACATTTACATTAGTACTGATTTTTATTCAGACAATCTTATTTTAAATAAAAATGAAACTGATAGAACCCCCTTATTTTTTTGTACAGAAAATAGCTTTGAAAATTGCTGCAATTACAAAACAGACCAAAAAACTTTAGAACAAAAAAATGCTTACATATTTTATTGTTCTGACTATCGATCTGTTAATGAAGCATGGAACTCACATAGCTGGCTACATATTTACTCAGAGGATCTCTCAATTAACAGAGAAATTGAGTTGGCAAGAGTAGGAAACCCAGCAAATAAAAAGAACAGCCAAACAGGCTTTTTAAACGACTTAAAAAACCTTATTACTACAACGGAAATATCAATTCTCCCAGATGGTTACAGAAGTGGATTTTCTTCTGCAGTTGGCTTTAAAATTTCAAATGACGATGCTCTTATGCTAACAAGGATTGCGTTGGTTGATCAATTGACGGGTAAAGGTAAAGAGCCAATACTTTACAACTCCTTTAGCAAAAAAGGGACTTTTAACTGCGCAACTTATGCACTTGATAGATTACAGATGGTGGAGGTAAACGTTAAGAAAGATTTCAATATACCGAGACATAAAGTGTTCCCAAGCACGATTGCAAAATATATAAGAAAAAAACTTAACTCCTCTAATGAGCCTGATATTTCAATAGGATTTGATGCAGCCAGTAAAGCAAATATTCAATTTTACTTACTAAATAATCAAAGTCTTCCTTCAGGAACTATCTTTGTAGATTCAAACACAACAGGAAAAAAGCTTGCATTCGAACAAATGGAAGAAATGGGTGATAAAAAAATCTGTTCAACAGTTGATACAAAAAGAACAACTCTACACAGTTTATTAAACGCAACGCCTTTAAGTGAACTTTTATCTAAAAAAACGACTATCTTTTCTGCGCCCCAGGGCTACGAACTATCAGTTACAACAAAGCCCTTTAAAGATAGACCATCTACACTATTATCGAATTTTATTAATACTTTAAACGCTTTAAAAAACCCTT
>DQGZ01000125.1 GCA_003531345.1 Alphaproteobacteria bacterium
CTTGACTTGGCTGGCAACAGCCATGGCACTACACCTGTTTCCTTACAGGATATTTCCGTGCGGCAGAATATATCATTACCTTACCTTGAGCAGATATTCTCCAAGTTAAAGAGTTTTGGGCTGGTGCGGTCTGTTCGTGGCGCTGGCGGCGGCTATATACTTGCCAAAGAAATTGATATGATAAGCGTTGCGGACATTATTTTTGCCGTTGATGAGTCTATAAAAATGACTGGCTGCGGGCATGAAGTAAAAAAACTCTGCTCCAGCACTAATGCAAAATGCCTGACCCATGAATTATGGGACGGTCTGGAACAACAGATAGAGAACTACCTTGCCTCTAAAAAAATTTCTGACATCTTGAAAAAAACCACCCCTGAAACGAAGCATATTAACATTTAACCCCCTCAGAGCCTATGCCACGCCGACAATTAAATTCATTTTAAAAGCATGTTTTTTATGTTATATTGCCAAGACGCCAGTAAATTAAGCTATGTCTAAAAAACAGTTTTTACAAAACATATTAGAAGAAGGAAGGAAAAAAACTTACACGCCTTTTGCACACGAGTTTTTAGATGTTGAAAATAAAATTAGAGAAGAAATTAATTTTAAATTAAAAGATAATAACTTAGAAATTTTGCAAAGAGATGATAACGCAATTTTTCCATTTACAAGTGACACTGGGGCGTCAATATCACCAGAAGTAATTACGCAAAGAGTAATCGCAACTGAATTGCTTAGATTAACAGGATTTAATGGATATATTGAAACGGAAAGAGAAGCTATATCTAGTTTATTTAAGAGTGAAAATTCTGTAAGCCCTTTGGTCTTTTTTGCGGCATCAACTACGCAAGCCAACAAACTTAGCTTATCAGCAGTTGCAGATGTTCAGCCTATAAAAGGGGATATTGCTTTAGCATCTACACATTCACATATATTTGCCTTTGAAGTTGGGCAACCAGCGGAATCTGTTATACCTAAAGATGAAATTACAGGAAAACTTACTGTAGAAGATTTAGAGAGGGCAACTAATGAATATTCTAAAATAAAAAGAAGGGTTAAAACCATACATCTAGACCAGCCAACTAAAGGTGATTATTTTTATTCACCTGAAGAAATAAAGCAGATTACTAAATGGGCGCATGAAAGAAAAATTTCTGTTAGTATGGATGCCGAGAGATTAGTGGGATATTTGGCTAATTCAGGGTTAACTTATAAAGATTTTACAAGCGATTGTGGAGTTGACATTGTAACAGTAGGTATGCAAAAAAATGGTGGAGCTAGGTCTTCAGCAACAATAGTATTAAACACAGAATATTTGCCCAATAAAAAAGACTTAATTAGAAGGGTTGAATCTTTTCAGCACTTCATTGGAAATGTTACGGATAACCCACTTGCTATTGCTAGCGGTTGGAAAGAAATGGTAGATTCTGACTTGTATATTCAGAATGCCAATAGAGCTAACGCTCAAGCAACTAAAATTGCAGAAGTGATATCTAGCTTTGTTTTTGATGGTACAGCTGTTGAAATTCAGAATTTTCCTCTTACCACAAATATGATTTTTGCAAAGCTTCCAAGAGGTTTTGTAGATTCCTTTAATGAAATAAAAGATGGTATTGCTTTGTCACCTGATAGGTTTGGAATAACAAGAATTGTAACTGCCCACGATACAAAAGATGCCGATGTAGAATATATGATAGCAAAATTAAATGCTGTATATAATCAACAACCTAATTTTAATAAACTAACACTTTCTGGGGGGGGCATAAGATATAGGGATGATAAAAATAATCCAGTTATAAAATCTGCTATTGAAAAAATATCAACAGTAGTAAAAAGTGCATGTGATGATAATCTGGGTGAGATTAATCAGTCATCTCTTAAATTTAAATCTGAATCAGCCCAGCAACCAATTGTTTTAGAAGAAATTTTAGATGAGCACTCATTATACCATACGCCATATGGCTTAGATAAATCTTCAGATTTAGCCAAATCAAGTATTAAAAAACTTTTTGGAAGAGAATATGATAATAATGTAAAAATTGTTTTTGCCTCCTCTAGAAATCAAGCCGCAAATTCAGCAATAATGTTTACTGCAAATGTAAACACGCCATCTGTAACGATGGTATCTGAAGATAGTAAAATGCACCATCTATCACATAATCGTAGTATAAAAGCGATTAGTCTTGATGGGGAATACAAAAAAACAGGGAAGTTAAACCCAAAAATAATATCTGGCTTACTTAAATTTCATAACACCGAAAGAGGTATGCATGTACCGTTTATTACCTCTGTTTGCATAGAACAACCTACTAAAAGCGGCTATGTTTATTCAAAAGAGGAAATATCGGAAATATCAAGGGCAGCTCATGAAAATAATATTCCGTTAATTGTTAATATGCACAGATTTTCTTACCATCTTGCTGATTCTGGTGAGTCATATAAAGATTATGCTAATTGCGGGGCAGATATAGTTACAATTGGATTTAGCACCTTAGGCGGTGCTAATAATTCTGCTATAGTTGTATTGGATTCAAAATATTTAAATACAGAGCTTAATGAAATAGAAATTAAATTAAATAGAACCGTTAAGGGTAACGGTGGCAAGCAATCTGGACAGGTGTATGGCAATATAGGTTGGCATGAAATGATTGAAAATGAATTATGGAGAGATGTAGCCAAGGGAGTTAATGTAGCAGTTGGTAAAGTAGAAGATGCACTTAAAGAGGTGGGAATAGAAGTTCAAGAAGGAAGAGATAAAAGTAATATAATATCTTTTAAACTTCCAAGCGAATTGGCAAAATCTGAACACTTAAAAAAATATCAATTCAAAGAAAATGAAAAAGGCACACATTCACTTAGAATAACAAGTAGTATTACCGATAAAGATATTGAAAATCTAAAAAGTGATTTTTTAAGAGCGCAATCTGAGAAGAAGGCTGCCAACATAAGAAGTAATCGAAGGGATCATAGCGGCAACTTTAGAAACTAAATGTATTTAGAAGTCCAATAAAAAGCTATTCCTTCTTGCGCCATAAGAAAGAACGGCTAATGTTCTAGAGCATATCAACATTTAACCCCTCAGAACCTATGCCGCGCCCGCAATTAAATTCAGCAATGACAGGAAAGATACTTATATACAGCTTTCTTGCGGTTATATTCTTCATGTTCATTAAGATACATTCAGGTGACCTGAAAACTCAGGAAAAGATAAGATATCTGGCATATTACATCCCTGCCCTGATCGCCACGGTGATGATGTTTACTGCGGGGGTGAATTTCAGCCTTGGGGTGATAATTCAGAAAAACTGGCTGATATTAGCTTCGGTAGCTCAATATTGCTGGCTTTTTTATTTTGAATTCATGATGAGGTCTGCTGGTGGTTTCACCCAGATAGAGCAATATAAACGTGCTGTATATTTCATACCTGTTATTTTTGCACAGCTTGTAATTGACAGGTTTCTAAGAAAAGGTGGCTCTATTGAAACCTGGTTTTATAAGGCGAAATTCATTGCTGGGATAGCGCTTATATGCGCCTGCACATGGAACTATATGGCGTTCGAGGTTTATTTTAAAATAAAATAGGCACGGTAATTTAGAAAAAATAACTAAATTAACCCATTGATTTAGGCTTTAGTTTCCCTCCTGCTTGCGGGATGGGCTGAACAATAAAATTGTTCAGGGGAGGGTGACGAGAGGTAATGCTTAATTTTAGCCAATCTCACGTCACCCCCACCTAACCTCCCCCGCAAGCAGGGGAGGAATACAGCGTTTTATCTCTTATTAACCAATAAGTTAGTTGTTTCTTCTAAATTACCGTATAAAATAACGCTAAATTAACCTTTTGAAAAATCATAGAATTATTGTACAATGCCGCTAAAAGTACATAACGGCTAAATTTGAATGAAAGCCTAAATATGAATAAGAAATACAAAAATATCGGGATAGTGTGTGACTCCACTGAGAAGGCGCAAAGCTCAAAGAACAGCCTGCTTGAAGCCTATAACCTGATAAACATCATTGATGATGGCAATACCCCTGAAGGCATTGATGCTATAATTGCCCTCGGCGGGGATGGCTTCATGCTGCAAACCCTGCATAACCATATTACTGATAATATTCCAATCTATGGTCTTAATAAAGGTTCTATAGGCTTTTTGCTTAATGAATATAGTGAGCATAAATTAATAGAGCGCCTTAACAACGCCGTTGATAGCCATATCCACCCATTAAAGATGGAATGTAAATGTGCTGGCGGTGAATATACTGCCCTGGCGATAAATGAGGTGTCATTACTGAGAACAACTGGTCAGGCAGCAAAAATAAAGATAAATGTTGATGGTACGACATATCTTGATGAACTTATATGTGATGGCGTGATGGTTGCAACCCCAGCAGGAAGCAGCGCCTATAACTATTCCAACGGGGGAATGATCTTACCTATTGGCTCAAATCTTCTGTCGCTGGTACCTATCAGCCCTTTCCGCCCAAGACGCTGGAGAGGCGCATTATTACAAAATAATGTAGTGGTAGAGTTTATTGTGCATAAACCATGGCGTAGGCCAGTAAAGGCAGTGGCAGATAATTACGAGGTTGAGAACGTAACTGAAGTTAAAATATCGCTGGATACCGCACGCACCATACATTTGTTATTTGACCCTGGTCACTCACTCGAAGAACGCATAATGCGTGAACAATTTGAGGTTTGCTAACCTTTTGTTAACCAAATTGGCATATTATCCCTAAGAACTAATAGAAAAATTATATGGTAGTCAAAACTTTCGAAAATCCAAATAAAGAATTAAGTAATTTTGAACTAATATCAAAAGCGGCATTATTGCACTCTGTCAATCATGGGTTTTCTAATACATTTTTGAATTGGGCAGAAAAAATGCATAAAACTCCGGGTGACAATTTAACAAAGGATTTTTGCAGAATGGCCTTCCGAATGACAGCAATAAAACTTTATTTTGGGGGCGTGGGAGAAAAGGAAACATTTCAAACCGGTGTAAAATTGTTAAAAAAACAGGATATTGGTGTAATAGTTGATTTCTGCGGAGCAGAAGGAGACAAAGAATTGAGCAAAGAATCATTAGCAGCGGTTAACAAAAATTATAACAGCTCTCTGCAAATATGCGAAAATCTTGCAGACGCAGTTAAGAATACCCTTAAAGCAAAAAATAGAATATCTGCTGCAATAAAAGTTTCCAATTTTGCTGAATATGAGCATCTGGAAAAAATATCACAAGAATTAGCAAAAATGCGCTCAGAACAGCCTGATATTTCAATACCTGATGCTATCAATAATCTTTCAACAGAAAGTAGAGAGGTGTATGGCAGATATAGAAGTGATGTTTTTGATAAGTTAAATAAAGCTAAAAAAAAAGGTTTCACTGCTTTCATTGATGCAGAGCAAGAGGCTATAAACCCGGCAATTGAATTAGTAGCAAAAGACGCATTACTAAATGGTCTGCCCTTGAATTATACTTTGCAAACCTATTTAACTAACGCCCATGAAAAGCAGGAAGAATGGGCTAAATTTGCCGAACAGAGAGTTGAAGTTGATAGGGTGCAAACCCAAATCAAAGATATTTTAGGTTTCAAGATAGTACGCGGCGCTTATATGGACCCAGACCGAGACGAAAGACGAAAATATGCAAAAGAACATAGTGAAGCAGAGGCATTAATAAAGTTTCCTATAGATAAAAAATTTGAGAAAGATGAAAATATATGGCCTGAAAAAGAATTAACGGATAAAGCTTATAATAAATCTTTTCAGGATATGTTCACGATAGGATATTGCCAGATAACTCTGGCTACTATGAACCAGAAAAGCCTTGACCTTGCAGAGGAGCATTTTACCAAAAATCGCTATAAAAATGAAAAAACTGAAGTTGATGCAGCATACTTAAGAGGAATGAGAGGAAATTTAAGAATACCAGAAAAATTCAGACGCTCGGAATATTTGCCTTGGGTAGCTAAAGGCGGTGAACTTGATGCAGCTGCCTATTCAGCTAGAAGGGGTACTGAACAACTTACGAGTATGGTTGAAATGTCAGACGGCAGAATTATAAAAAGAGGCGAAATGGAAATGGAACTTGTGATGGATGAAATGAAAAGAAGAAAAATACCTGACCTTACAAGAGTTTTTGACCACTTAAATTCTTACGCAGCAAAAGCAATTGAAAAAAGTATGCAGCGGGCTTAGGGCATGGTTGATATTTACAACTGATTAAGACAAGTATTGTACAGTTTGCTATAAAGTAAAAAATAAAAAAAATTTGTAGCTGCAAATTGCACAATACTCCAACGATAGATTTTTTCAGTGGGTAGAGATTAGAGGAGAGCTTCTTCTTTTAAGTTTTTATCTCTTATAAATGGCGAAATGAATTCTTTTGCGGAATTAAGGCAGTAAGTATAAAAACTCTCATCGCCTTCGTCATTTC
>DQGZ01000215.1:0-8811 GCA_003531345.1 Alphaproteobacteria bacterium
CATAAACGAAAAATCGGGTTTTTAGGTTTGAGAACTGGCGAAATTCAGGTAGTAAAGGATGTTAATTTTTACCTAGAGAAAGGGCAGACAATTGGTATAGTTGGGGAAAGTGGTAGCGGCAAAACCACACTGGCTAAAGCTATTATAAGGTTACTTAACTCAAGTGGAAAAATTAAGTTCAAAGAGCATTATATTTCAAAATTATCTGAAGCGAAATTCAAGCCTTATCGTAAAAAGATACAGATAGTATTCCAAGATCCATATTCCAGCCTGAACCCGAGAATGACAGTTGAGGAGATAATTCTGGAAGGCTTAAAGGCACACAAAATAAAGGCTGACTATGACCAGCTTATTGATGAAACATTAACATCAATGAATCTTAAGCCCGAAATGAAATATCGCTACCCGCACCAGATGTCTGGCGGGGAGAAGCAAAGGGTAGGTATTGCAAGAAGTCTGGTGCTGAAGCCTGACCTGATAGTTATGGACGAACCGACATCCGCACTTGATCTGTTAACCCAAGGGGAAATTTTAGATATTTTAAAAACCCTGCAAAGGGAAAAACATATTTCCTTCTTGTTCATCAGCCATGATTTGCGGGTAATAAAATCTATCAGTCATTATATAATAGTTATGAAAGACGGTGTGATAGTAGAACAAGGCGATACCAAGCAGATATTTGAGAGCCCTAAAACCGATTATACTAAAAAACTCATTGAAAGCGCATTCCTTAAAGGTTTGTAGTGATTAATATCACTGGGTTTACATTCTTGAAAAACTGCGAAATGCAGCTATATACTGTATTGATACTAACCACTGACACTAATCACTAATGTTTATCCAAACCGAAAGAACCCCAAACCCTAATACAATGAAATTCCTGCCAGGTGAAACCGTGCTTAAGGAAGGTACGGCAACATTCAGGAACAGGGAAGATGCAATGGCCTCGTCTCCTCTGGCATCAATATTATTCCAGATACCTAATATTGAACAGGTATTTTTCGGTTCAGATTTTATAACAGTAACAAAAGCTGAAAGTGCTGACTGGCAGATGTTAAAGGCGCATGTTCTTACTTCTATAATGGACCATTTTATTTCAAATAAACCTGTAATGAATGATGATATAAAAGAAAAATCCCTTAACAGGTCTGATAGTTCAAACGCAGAAGATACTGAAATAGTAAAGCAGATAAAAGAACTTATTGATACACGTGTTCGCCCAGCCGTAGCAGAAGATGGTGGCGACATAATATATCAGGATTTTCGTGATGGCGTGGTTTATTTAGAGCTTCACGGCGCTTGTTCAGGCTGTCCTAGCTCTACAGCAACACTTAAAGGCGGTATTGAGAATATGTTAAAACATTACATTCCAGAAGTTATAGCAGTTGAGGCGGTTAATGGTTATAATGAGGAGAATTTTGACCTGTAAGTTTAGAGAAAAAACCGATGGGCTACCGCCCAGCATTACTCTTTATAGAACGGATTTTACAATCTATTTATAAATAAACTTAAAATTGCTAATATCCTTTTTTTCCTACTAACTCTATATCCTGAGCTATTTCACGTGCAGTCTGCTGATATTTTTCCATTTCTTTTTCAGGGCAGGTAAAATTAAAGAAAAAGAAATTATCACCAACATACCTGAAGGCCATCATATTATATAATACATCTCCCGATGGGTTGCTTGCAGTATACTCAACTAGGGCTAGGCTTCTGTTGCGTATTACGTCTGTTTTTAAGAAACGGCTATCAGGATAATTCGCCCGAATGTCGTTTTTTATATCCCTGAAAAAATGAATTATAGTTTGTCTGTCACCATAATTAGCCGCCATATTAAGCGAAATTGTAGCTAATCCATCAGGTGACATAAATATATGCTTAGGCCTGTTAACCTGATCAGGAAATCTTTGGATTGCTTCTGCTTCGGGCATAGGTTCAAAATTTTCTGGTATTCCTACCTGAACCGAGTCGTCAAAAAAGCGGCGATAATTTATTGCATTATTGGCACTAGCATCAAAACCCACAAAATATATTAGTAGAAAAATAAAAATATGCTTTGTCATAGATAGTGTCATCACGATATTACATAGATGCGGCTAATTAATAAATTGCCGTTACTGTTTTATACCATATAAAGCATCTAACTCAAAAGCAAAAATTTAGATAGATGAGCAGAGATAATAACTTCGATTTTTTTAGGATTGTGGCTGTTTTGTGCGTTTTGTACAGCCATTCATTTGCAGTTTATGGCATTCCAGAGCCAGTGTTCCTGCAAGCGCTGGAGCTTAGTTACCAAGCCATTACTTATGGAACTTTTGGAACAACAATATTTTTTGCTATTAGCGGCTTTCTTATCTGCGCCAGCTTGGAGCGCAGTAATGACCTAGGTTCATTCATCCGTAACAGGGTTTTAAGACTATACCCAGCTTTTATAATTTGTACAATATTTGCCATATTTGTTGTTGGCTCAATTCTCACAAGAGATAGGTATTACCAGCATATAGCAAACTATATCCGTGATTCATCCTACTTCTTTCTGACCGATATAACAGTTATGCAAAAAATTGAACCAATGGGCATACTAGACGGACACCCAATATCAGACTGCATAAATTGCAGCCTGTGGACCCTGCCAGTTGAAATGTCATGTTATGCACTGGCCTTTTGTTTGTTTATCTTCAAAGGCAGCGCACGAAAGGCAATTATAATCACCTGTTTTTTTTACTCGGTAATGCTATTTTTCTTTCCGCCTAAATATATAAAAATGCAAGCTATGGCGCATATAGCAACGTTTTTTTTAGGTATGTTTTTTTACCTGTATCGAGAATATATATTCAAATTCTGGGTATTCCTTGCCAGTATATCAATAATTCTTACATTTATTTTTATACGCAGCTTTGATGACATATATCTGCCTTATGTAATTGCACTTACATATTGTACGCTTTATCTGGGGCTTAACAGCAGTCAGCCAAGCGGTCTACTTAACAGGCGTGATTATTCTTACGGAATGTACCTCTATCATTTTCCAGTGATGCAGTTGGTCACCAGAAAAACTCAGTTTAATTATGATTATTTTTGGAGTTACCTGGCAATTAGCTTGGTAATTACTTTCATTCTGGCATATTTATCATGGAAATTTATTGAGATGCCAGCTTTAAAGTTTAAGGTAAAAACTAATGGCGAAAACTAAAGCGACATTCGTATGTAATTCCTGCGGTACCATCCACCCTAGATGGTCTGGGCAGTGCAATGCTTGTGGAGCTTGGGATAGCATTGTTGAAGATGTTTCGTCAGTAGTAAATTTCAGTAAATCTACTGGAGCAAAAACTAATAAAAATAATAACAGCAAAATAGAAATTTATGATCTTTCAGAAGCTGCAAAAGAGCCGCAAACCCGAATTGACACTACTTTTGAGGAGTTAAACCGCGTGCTGGGTGGTGGTTTGGTTGAAGGCTCTGCAATATTGATAGGTGGTGAACCAGGCGTTGGCAAATCGACTATATTACTTGAGGCAGCAGCAAAGATAGCGCTTAACGGCAATAATGTTTTATATATAACAGGTGAAGAAAGTGTAAGCCAAGTTTCAATGCGGGCGGAGCGCTTGGGCTTGAGTAAAAGTAATTTAAAACTGGCTTCTGCAACTAATGTTGATGAGATATTGAAACTGACAAGAAGTGAATTTCAGCCAGATTTATTGATAATTGACTCAATTCAAACCATGTTTCTGCCTAATGTTGAATCTGCCCCGGGTACAGTTTCACAAGTTCGCTTTTGCGCTCATGAGTTAATTTCAAATGCAAAGCAGAATGGATTTTCATTGATATTAGTTGGGCATGTTACTAAGGACGGACAGATAGCAGGCCCGCGTGTGCTGGAGCATATGGTAGACACGGTACTTTATTTTGAAGGCGAGAAAGGTTTCAACTACAGAATTTTGCGGGCGGTAAAAAATCGTTTCGGCCCAGCCAATGAATTGGGGATATTTGAGATGGGCGAAAGCGGTTTGAAAGAGGTTAAAAACCCATCATCATTATTTATCTCTGGCAGTTCGGGTGCAACGGCTGGCTCCGTTATATTTGCTGGCATTGAAGGCACGAGGCCAATATTAGTTGAAATTCAGGCACTGGTTTCACCATCTTATATGGCAACCCCCAGAAGAACAGTCGTAGGGTGGGACGCAAATAGACTAGCAATGATAATTGCGGTACTGCAAACTAGGTGCAACATAAAACTGTTTGATAAAGAGGTTTATTTAAATATTGCAGGTGGCATAAAACTTACCGAACCAGCGGCAGATTTAGCCGTAGCCGCTGCAATAATTTCCGCCAATTCTGGCAGCCCGTACCCAACCCACACCGCAATATTTGGTGAGGTTAGTTTATCTGGTGAAATACGCCCCGTTTCCAGAACAAAAGAACGCATAAAAGAAGCGCAAAAACTTGGTTTTAAGAAGTTTATACTACCATATTCAGAAGATGGAGTAAAAGAGCTAAAGGACTTTGATATAAGCTTTGTTAAGCATTTAAGGGAAGTAGTGTTTTGATATATGCCGCACAGGAAAAATGATTATTCAAATATAACTATCGTGTGGGACCATAACGGAACTTTAATTAACCCCATTTATAACAATATAAATTTCAATAATTTTATTAGCCATATAGCTGAACAATATGAAAATAAAAATCTCTTAGAATATCAGGTAGATCCTGAAGCTATATTTGATAAACTAGTAAAACCTGAATTACGCAGAATTTATAAAGAAAATAATTTAAGTTTAGAAGAATTTGATAGAGATTGGCTGGCGTTTAGAGATAAAATCGGCGTTGACCAGTACACCTTTAAAATATTACACGATTCCATTGAAACGTTAAGAAAATATGGTGAGCTGGGCATTGAACAGATTCTAGTTAGTAATACTGACAGAAATGTTGTTGAAGCCCAGCACGAAGAATTAAAAAACGGAAATAACTTAAGTACAAACTATAAAATAATTGCCTTTGAACCATTAGAAAATGAGGCTAGCGATGCTAAAAGAGAAAGAAGGGAAAACTTTAAGTATGAAGAATTTGCTAAAATAATTGAAGAAAAATCTGGCAATAAATTAAGAAATAAACTTGTATTTATTGGTGATGCGAAAAGTGATTTTGACTCTGTTCTTAAAGCAGCTGAAAAAGTAGTTGAATCAGAAAAAAAGATACCAGATATTGAAATAATTATTATCAACAAAGACACCGCAGTTAAAGATAAAATTCAAGAGGCATTTAATGCTATTAGCACGTCAAATCCACTTGAAAAAAAGGTAAAGCTTACATTAATTGATACACATGTAGAAATATCAGCTGCTATTGGCAAAAGAATTGGAAATGGGGTAATTAAAAGTTAAATCTATATTGTCAACCTGCACACTATATGCTAACCCGAAGACCTGAAAACTCATAACTATATAAATGATACAAACAGATGTACTTATAATTGGTGCGGGGCCAGTGGGTTTATTCACTATTTTTGAATGCGGCATGTTAAAAATGAACTGCCATGTGGTGGATAGTTTAGATTTCGTTGGTGGGCAATGCACCGCACTTTACCCAGAAAAACCTATTTATGATATTCCTGGCTTCCCTGAAATTGAAGCGGAAAAACTTATCCATAATCTAGAGAAACAGGCTTTACCCTTTAACCCGCATTATCATTTCGGCCATCAGGTAACAGAAGTTAAGAAGGAAGGCTTGCATTATATCGCCACGACTTCAAAAGGCACAGTTTTCAAAGCCAAGGTAATAATAATAGCGGCAGGTTGCGGAGCATTTGGCCCTAACAGACCACCGCTGGAAAATTTAGAAAAATATGAGGCAACTGGCGGTGTGAATTACTTAGTACGCACTAAAGAAGATTATAGAGGCAAAAAAATAGCCATAGCTGGTGGTGGTGACAGCGCTGTTGACTGGGCAATAATACTCGCAGAAGTTACGGAGAAATTATATTTTATCCACCGTAGGGATAAATTCCGTGCAGCCCCAGAATCAATTGCTAAATTACGCAAATTAGAGGGCGCAGGTAAAATTGAAATGGTTATACCTTATCAGCTTTCCAGCCTAAAGGGTGATAATGGCAAGTTAAAAGCAGTTGAACTGGCAGACCTTGATGGTAATAAAAAAGAACTGAATGTTGACCACCTCTTATGCTTCTTCGGGCTTTCAATGGAGCTTGGGCCAATAGCTAACTGGGGCTTAAACCTTGATAAAACCCATATAGCGGTTGACGCAGCAACTCTGGAAACCAGCGAAAAACAGATATATGCAGTTGGTGACATATGCACTTATAATGGCAAGTTAAAACTCATAACCTGCGGGTTTGCAGAGGCTGCAATGGCAGCCCACAGCGCATATAATTATATTCATGATGCACCTTTACATTTCGAATATTCAACTAGTAAAGGTACACCTGGGAATTAGTTTTAGGCACTATACTAGGAAGTGTTTGTCTTTGACATTTAGGCTAACCTTATATAAGCGTAGGCTCGTTATTGTTATTACACTAAAAAACTTTGAAAAATGTCTATAACCTGTGGAATTGTAGGTTTGCCGAATGTTGGTAAATCTACCTTATTTAATGCCTTAACCCAAACTGCTGCAGCGCAGGCGGCAAATTACCCGTTCTGCACCATTGAGCCAAATGTAGGAAAGGTAGCTGTGCCTGATGAGCGTTTGGATAAGCTCGCCAAAATAGCGGAAAGTGCAAAAATAATTCCTAACCAGATAGAATTTGTGGATATTGCTGGTCTTGTTAAAGGTGCCAGTAAAGGTGAGGGGCTTGGTAATAAATTCCTTTCCCATATACGTGAGGTTGATGTTATAGTTTATGTTCTGCGTTGTTTTGAAGATGGTGAGATAACCCATGTTGAAGGCTCAGTTGACCCAATAAGAGATGCAGAAATAATTGAAACGGAGTTAATGATAGCTGATCTTGAAAGTTTAGAAAAACGAATTCCAAATTTAGAAAAAAAATCCAAAACTGATAAAGAGGCAAAAATAACTTTTGACCTAATACAAAAAATATTGCCCTTACTAAAACAGGGCAAACCAGCCAGATTTGCGGAATATACCAAAGATGAGGAAAAATATTTCCGTATGCTTCAGCTTTTAACTTCAAAACCTGCAATGTATGTAAGTAACATGAATGAAGATGAGGTGGTAAAAGGAAATGAATATAGCAGAAAAGTTGATGAATATGCAAAAGCAAATAATGCCCAATCTACTTTGATATGCGCTAAAATTGAGGCAGAAGTTGCAGGACTTGAAACCGAAGAGGAAAAGAAAGAATTCTTGCAGGCAGTTGGCTTGGAGGAAACTGGTTTGAGCAAAGTTATAAAAACTGCCTATAGTTTACTCGGTCTTTCAACATTTTTCACCATAGGGCCGAAGGAAGCGCACGCATGGACGGTAAAGAAAAACTCATTTGCACCGCAGGCAGCAGGCGTAATACATACGGACTTTGAAAAGGGCTTTATTACCGCAGAGACCATAAAAACTGATGATTATATCGCTTACAAAGGTGAAGTTGGCTGCAAAACTGCTGGTAAAGTGAGTATAAATGGTAAAGACTATGTGGTGCAAGACGGCGACATTTACCATTTCAGGTTTAATGTTTAGGGGCTTTTGCTAGATAAAATATCCCAATATAATGACTTACAAGGAACTGTTAAATAATTTTCACTCTGCCATTGTTGATATAAAACTGGAAGCGGCTGAAAATGTTATCAGCCAGCCGCAGAAAGGAACAAAAAAGGAAAGGATAAAAATATATACAGAAGGTTATTTCATAAGAATAACTGATGCTCTGGCTGATATATATTCAGCATTTACTGCCCATATTGGCTTTGATAAGGCGCAGCGCATCTTCACCGAGTTTTTAAAAAAACACCCCTCCACTGGTTATAATTTAGATACTTACTGCGTAAGTTTTTATGATTATTTTTCACAAATATCAGGCAGTAAAATATTGACCGAACTGGTAAGGCTGGAAAGTGAGATATTAAAGAACCATTTTCGAGAAGACAGCCCTGCTATATCACCGCAGAAACTAGCGGAGACCAGCCCTGAAGATTTCGCAAAACTGGTTCTGAAACAACGTAATGAGTCAGTATTATTGGAATTTGATCATGATGTTGAAACTTATTTTCAGGAGTATGAAACCAACCCCAGAATGGCAATAGAAAAAAAATATTGCTCGGTTTTTATATGCAGGCGACCTGACTACCAGCAGAAAAGACATTCTCTCACCCGTGCTGAAACTGAATTCCTGAAACTGCTCTTTGCTGGAAATAATGTTGATGAAGCTATCACCAGGTTTTCTGCCTTATTTGCGGAGTATAATCAGGAAATTGAAGCTAATTTTCAAAATTGGTTCTCTAAATGGGTTCAGAACGGCTTTTTCAAATAAATTACCACCCAATAAATTTATTTAGAACAAGTTTTTCAAATTAAACCTGAAGGAGTGTACAAACTAGTACATGACTGAGGGTGAGATGCAGCAAAACGCAGTTATCAATGAATTTATTGGATGGTAGCAAAAATCTATAGACTATTTTATTTTACTTGCTTATAAACCGCCCAGAAATCTAGTATAGTGGTTTCTGGTGTTCTGCTTTTTATATTTACAAGGCAACCGAGGCGAAAGTGAGGGAGTGTACACTTAGGTACATGACCAAACTTGAGTTCGAAGGTTAACGTGGTAAATATAAAAATGAGAATATCAGAAATGGTCGGATAGCTCAGTTGGTAGAGCAAAGGACTGAAAATCCTTGTGTC
>DQGZ01000215.1:9047-9249 GCA_003531345.1 Alphaproteobacteria bacterium
AAATCCTTGTGTCGGCGGTTCAATCCCGCCTCCGACCACCATCTTCCCCCTAAAATTTTACGCCTAATATGCCTGCGGTTGATGTAATTATTGCTGGTGCTGGTGCTGCAGGGCTTATGTGCGCCATTGAGGCAGGAAAACGTGGGCGAAAGACCTTACTTATTGACCACGCAAAAGCTGTAGGCGAAAAGATACGCATTTC
>DQGZ01000215.1:9521-9644 GCA_003531345.1 Alphaproteobacteria bacterium
TGTAGGCGAAAAGATACGCATTTCTGGTGGTGGTAGGTGTAATTTTACCAATATAAACACTTCTCCTAAAAACTTTTTGTCCCAAAACCCATATTTCTGTGTGTCCGCCTTGAAGCGATATAC
>DQGZ01000177.1 GCA_003531345.1 Alphaproteobacteria bacterium
TCGATGAAAAACGAAGATGCCAATAAATTTATGAATTACTATAGTAAAGTTTTGTAATTATGCCAGTTTCTGCAACGACTTACGTAACCTTCCTTAAAGGGAGAGGGGATACGGCGCATAATGTCTAACATCTAAATCAATTCAGGCATAAAAAAAGGGCGGGGAAAATAATTCCACCCGCCCTATAAGTATAAACTATTAGTTTATATTAGAAGCTAAGCTCAGCACCTAAAAGAACAACTGAACCGTCGTTGTCTTGAGTACCAGCAGCACCGTCTTCAAGTTCGAAGAAAGCAGCTTCAACATATGGAGTGAAACCAGGAGCTAATTGGTAATCAGCGCCAACTACTAAGTTAGTAGTTTCAGTGTCATTAGCTGTACCAGTAGCATCTCTTTCACCGTTGAAGTAAGTTACTGAAACGCCAGCAGGACCATTTTCATAAGCTGCACCAGCTGTCCAGTAAGTGCTTTCAGTGTCAGAACCAACAGCAGAAAGAGAATCACCTTGGTCAGCCCAGTTACCAGCAACTGAGAAACCAGCAACTTCAACTTTACCGCCTAAAGAGTAAGCGTTAAGGTCTTCAGTACCAGTAGCTTCTGCTTCACCTGTTTCACCAACAGCAGCTAAAGTAAGGCCAACGCCTTCCATGTTAGCTTCGTAGTTCACACCACCAGTAAATACGTTTTCTGCATCACCGTTGTTTTTAAGAGAAAGGTTAGCACCTGAACCGATATCACCAGAATCAGGAACATAAGAAACACCTAGTTGTAAACCAGAAAATCTTGGAGTGTAATAAGTGATCTTAGTAGCATCTTGAGTAGTAGCTTCGTTATTGTCTAAAACCAGGTTTGGTTTGATAGAGAATACGCTAGAAGTCAGGTCAGCACCAGCAGTTGAAGACACACCATCAGTGTCAACATAGTGCCACCAGTTACCATCAATACCACCAGTAGCGCGAGCGATGTTAGAAGCATCAACTTCTAAAGCACCTTCAGCACCTGTGTTAGCACCTAATTCTACGCGACCGAAATTATCAGATTCAGCGAATAAATAAGTTTTATCAGCATTACCGCCATCACCTTCAACATCTTCATCAATGTCAGCGTTCAACTCAACTACAGCACCGTAGTCAAAATTTTCAGTTGAACCAGCAGCTGTGATATTGATCTCAGTGTTAGGGTTAGTGAAGTGTACATCACGAGTGTCGCCTGCAGTACCAGTAGCAGAAGCACCACCGATAGCAGAACGGTCAGTAATACCAGCGTTATTATCCTGATCAGTAGCGCTAGCTTCAAAAGCTATGTTACCACCAACCATTACAGTTATACCGCCTGTATTAGCAGGAGCAGGAGCAGCCTCAGCCGGCATGTGACCACCACCAGCTTGCGCTGAAGCAGCAAAACCAACTAGAGCAGTTGTAGCGAGTAAAAATTTTTTCATTGTTTTACCTAAATTATAGTTAATAATAAATTGTGATGATCACTTAATTTTATATAAGCTAGACCACTTAAACATATGCTTAATGCACATATTAATGTGGTTAATCAAGCAATTGTTTTAGGTAAATAGCAATATTATTAAGTTTTTCAAGTATTGTTGTTTTATAGGCACAAATAGCAGTAACATTTTGTAATAAGCTATGCGAGACATATATATAGAGATATTCACTAATTCCTTTCTGGCGCACTTCATATTCACGTTCGGCAGTGACTTTGCATATGAGTTTGCTGTGCATTATGGTATAAAGCCACTCTATATAACAATGTTCTCATTACTTGGCTCAATATGCGGCTTAACGGCAAGCTATTATATTTTTTACCTGGCGGGCACTTTATTAAAGGGAGTTTTTGAAAACAGCCATAGTTTCAGGCCATTTAAGCATTACTATAGCAAATTCAAATATTACAGCTGTGCTGTAGTGGCGTTTCCTTACTTGTCTGTAATTGCCCCATTTTTCTGCGGTTTACTGCGGCTTGATGCAAAATATATTTTCCCTTTATTCCTGTTTTACAGGGTTGCGTATTATTTCTATTTTCTGATTTTTGGATAAGAAAAAACTTAAAGAAATAATATTGTAAGTAATAAATAGTGCTTCAATCTCTTCTCCCCTTTAAAAGGGAGAAGATTAAGATGAGGGAATTTGGGGAGTTAAATATAAAATCTCCAAATATACCCTCACCCTAACCCTCTCCCAGAGGGAGAGGGGATAAGGCGTTTATATTAAAAAAATAGAGAGAATTATTATGAGCAGCATAAAAAGACTGGTAGACACGCTGGACAGGTTTTTTAATTACAATGATTCCGAGTGGAAACTTCCTGCTGAATCTTTGATTGATATGTCACAACTGCAAAATACGCTGGGTGATTGCTTTCTGGCAACTATACATGATGGCGCATACAGGTTTTCATATCTGGGTGAAAATATAATAGAGGCTTTGGAAAGCAGCTATTATAAAGCGGATATAGAGCAACTGATATTACCCGCCGAACATGAGGTTATAGAAAAGTTCAACCTTGCAGCAATCAGCAAGAAACCTTTATATTCCGAAGGTATATTCAAAAATAAAAATAATATTGAGATAAAATATAGGATGAAAATTTACCCATTAACTGATATTGCAGGCAGCGATAAAGTAAAATATTTATTTGGCGGCATGAGATGGAAAGCAGAGATTTAGGTATTAGGTTTTAGGTGTTATAATTAATATTCTCAATTGCCTTTTTCACTGCAATCACTAATACCTAATACCTAATACCTAATACCTAATACCTAACAAATGTATCTTACAGCAAAAAAATCCAAAAAATTAAAAGGCAAAGTGAATGTACCTGGTGATAAGTCAATATCACATCGTGCGCTGATATTTGCTTCGCAAGCTATAGGTGAATGTAAAATATCAGGATTGCTGGAAAGTGAGGATGTGCTTAACACTAAAAAATCTTTGCAGAAGTTAGGAATAAATATTGAGAAAAAAAGGAACGATTATTTTGTTTCAGGAAATGGCATCGGCGGTTTGAGTGAGCCTGATGACATACTTGATTTTGGTAATTCTGGCACTGGGTCACGCTTGATGATAGGTTTATTATCATCACAGAATTTCAAATCATATATCACTGGTGATTCTTCCTTGCGTGGCAGACCAATGGCAAGGGTTATAAAACCACTGGAAAAAATGGGCGCAAAGGTAAATGCAAGGCAAGGCAATTTACTGCCAGCTTTAGTTGAAGGTAATGGCATGATGCTGCCTTTAGATAATTATGAAATGGAAGTTCCTTCGGCACAGGTAAAATCAGCTATACTGTTGGCTGCAATGAATATTTCTGGCACTACTACTATAATTGAAAAAGAGCGCACAAGAGACCACACCGAAAGCATGATGAAATATTTCGGTATGGATATAAAAATATCAGAAAAAAATGGCAGGAATGTAATAAAATTCACTGGGCAGAAAGAATATAAGGCAAAAAATATAATAGTACCAAGTGACCCCTCTTCCGCTGCATTCCCAATAGTTGCAGCTATCATCACTGAAGGGTCAGAAATATTATGCAGGAATATTTTAATTAACCCAACCAGAATAGGTTTGTTTGAAACACTGAAAGAAATGGGGGCAAGGCTTGAATATAAAAACATCAGAACTGAAGCTGGTGAAAAAATAGCTGATATTAAAGCTAGCTACTCACCTGATTTAAAAGGTGTAAAAATACCTGCTGAGCGTGCACCATCAATGATTGATGAATACCCGATATTAGGAGTTGCGGCAGCTTGCGCCAAAGGTGACACAGTGATGAATGGTCTGGCAGA
Organism: Alphaproteobacteria bacterium; assembly: GCA_003531345.1. Classification (GTDB taxonomy): domain Bacteria; phylum Pseudomonadota; class Alphaproteobacteria; order Rickettsiales; family UBA8987; genus UBA8987. The sequence continues at coordinate 3,807 of DQGZ01000177.1, forward strand.
ACTTAGGGTAAAAGAAAGTAACCGCCTGGAACTTATTAAAAAAGGGCTTATTCAAAACGGTATTAAAGCTGTTGAAAAAGGGGATAGTTTAATAGTTACTGGTGGCAAATTAAAAGGCGGCGTTACAGTTACAACGCATGGCGACCACCGCATTGCAATGAGTTTTCTGGTAGCAGGGCTGGTTGCCGCAAAGCCAATAAAAGTTGATGAGCCGCATATGATAGCAACCAGCTTTCCTGAATTTAAGGGTTTAATGAATAAGCTCGGTGCTGATATTAGGTAGTGGCGCCTATACTCTCTTTAAAATCTCTTTGGCTATAGTTTCTGCGGTATTGAGGTTTTTTTGTCCAGTGACCTTATTTAGCCCATTTTTGATTATATAGCTGACTTCAGACCTGTTAAATTCCTTTGCAAACCCCAGGTTGATAATATCATTCTGAAACTTATGGTGTTTTTTTGGCGCATTGCCTTCAGGTGAATAGATATACAAGGGTTTTCCTGAGGTTGCGGCCTCTGAAAGCATGGAGATTGAGTCACCCGTAGAAATTATTATATCAGCCAGCTGCAAATACGCAAAATATGGATTTGCTTTGTTTTTCTTAACATTGTGGAAATAAAAATGCCTGCCTATCTTTATCCTTAAATTTTCCTCAATGTAATTTGAAACTTCGTCATCTGTCCTTCTACTGTTTGTGACCATAAGTGAAGCTTTGAGAGAAGATGTAAGGTTTACCAGATTCTCTATAAGATCCTTTGCGTGGCTCTGGGTAAATTTTGTCTTCTTTGAGTTGCCGCCAATTAAAACTGCAATTCTGGGAGACGGCATTTCACCTATGGTTCTGCTCCATATCTTATATTCCTGTAGCAGAAATTCCTTATTTATTCTGTTAGGTGCGCCAATAATTTTGAATATCTTTTTATTTTTATTCAATGGCCATATAATATTGTCATGGCTAGGTATTGCAAGCATGTCGAATTTTCTGAAAGCTAACCCAGGCCATAATATATGAACGGCAAAAACCTTTTTTCCCTGTTTTTTTGCAAGTTTTTTTATCTGTAATGCAATTGGGGCTAATTTCCTCCCGCAGGATATTATAATGTCAGGATAGCCTGAATTCAGGCTGTCAGAGCGTTTTTTATTAATGGTATTAAAAGGGTTGATCTTAAGGAAGTTTGGTAAACTTGCTGATTTATTAAATATAATTTTCTTTTTTATATAAGGTAGCTGTAAAGCTTCAACTACACCAAGTACCTGTGCATTATGCCCAGCTGCTTCCTCAAGCAAGGCCCAGACTTCTGGCAGTTTTTTAAATTTTAAATCAGTCATTTTTCAGGTATCAGGTTTTAGAGGTCGGGTTTCAGTGTATGTATATCAATACCTGAAACCCAGAACCTAGTATCTAACCTCTAACATCTTGATAAAAAAAGTAAACTAACTATAAATAACATCCAAAAAAGCTAATATTACAATGCAAAAAGAAAATTTAATACAAGGCAAAACAGGTGAGTGGGAAATTGTGATAGGGCTTGAGGTTCACGCTCAAATAAAAACCAACTCAAAATTATTCTCAGGAAGTGAAGCGAGTTTTGGGGCAGAGCCAAACACTCAAGTTTCATTTGTTGATGCTGCAATGCCAGGCATGTTACCAGTTCTTAACATTAAAGCTATTGAGCAGGGAGTTAAAACAGGGCTTGCTATTAATGCTATAATTAATGAACGCTCTGTTTTTGATAGAAAAAACTATTTTTATGCAGACCTGCCTCAGGGCTATCAAATTTCACAATTCAAATTTCCGTTAGTTAGTGAGGGGGAAATAAAAATAAAAATGCCATATGGCGAGCGAGTAATCGGAGTTGAAAGAATTCATATTGAGCAGGATGCTGGAAAGTCAATTCACGACCAAAGCCCAACAGAAAGCTTTATTGACCTAAACAGAAGTGGCGTTGGCTTGATGGAAATTGTTAGTAAACCAGATTTGCGTAGTGCTGAAGAGGCAGGTGAGTATGTTAAAAACTTACAGCAAATTTTGCGTTATGTTGGCTCTTGTGATGGTGATATGGAAAAAGGTTCAATGCGCTGTGATGCCAATGTTTCAGTGCGTAGGGCTGGAACGGAACCATTTGGTACTAGAAATGAAATTAAAAACTTAAACTCAATTCGTTTTATAATTCAGGCAATAAATTATGAGGCAAAAAGACAGGTTGAATTGCTTGAAAGCGGTGGAGCGGTTGAGCAGGCAACAAGGCTGTTTGATACTGCATCAGGCGTTACACGGGTAATGAGAACAAAAGAAGACGCTCACGATTATAGATATTTTCCTGATCCTGATTTATATCCGCTAGTTATTGAGCGCAGTTTTATTGATGATTTAAAAAGTAAATTGCCAGAACTGCCAGAACAGAAAAGGCAAAGATATTTAAGCGCTGGCTTAAGTGAATATGATGCGGAAGTTTTGACCAGTGAGAAAGAAATTGCAGATTTTTATGATGTAGTAGCCAATGATAATGACCCCAAATTAGCTTCAAACTGGCTAACAGCTGAGTTGTTTGGCAGGTTGAATAAAGCTTCAAAAACTATTAATGACTCGCCAGTTTCGGCACAAAACCTATCAGGGCTTTTGAAATTAATTTCTACAAATGAAATATCGGGCAAAATTGCAAAAGATGTTTTAGACATAATGTTTGAAACTGGCAAGCCTGCTGATGTAATTGTTGCTGAAAAGGGTTTAAAACAAGTTTCTGATACATCAGCAATTGAAAAAATAATTGATGAAGTTTTAACCGCAAACCCTAGTGAGTTTTCAGAATATAAAGCTGGCAAAGTTAAATTATTTGCTTTTTTTGTTGGGCAGGTAATGAAAGCATCAAAAGGGCAAGCTAACCCTGCAATAGTAAATGAATTGCTTAAGAAGAAGTTGGATTAATGTCATTAGTAAAAAAGATTTTAGCAGAGAAAATTTCTTCCAGAAAAGATGAAATAGATGGTTTTTTTGCTGAAAAATATTCAGTAACAAAGCCTTTATTTTATGCTTCGGTGGATATTCGCCATAGTGGATATAAAATTGTACCAGTGGATACAAATTTATTTCCCGCTGGGTTTAACCTGCTTACTGAAAGGCAAAAACAACTAGCTACCCAGCAAGTAAAAATATATCTGGAGCAAAATTTCAGCGGTAAAAATAAAATCTTAATTATCCCCGAAAACCACGATAGGAATAAATATTATTTACAAAATGTTAAAACTTTAAAACAAATAGTAGAAGGCGCAGGAACTGAAGTGGAGCTTGGCAGAATTGATATACAAAACGAGGTTGAGTTAGAAACAGCAGACGGAAGTTTTTTAAAAATTCAGCCAATTAATCGTACGGAAAATAAAGCAAGTGCAAGCGGTTTTGAACCAGACTTGGTAATTGTTAATAATGATTTTTCATCTGGC
>DQGZ01000046.1 GCA_003531345.1 Alphaproteobacteria bacterium
TTATCAATCAGGAATTCTGTTACACATTAAACGCTGATATAATTTTAAATGGCAATGTAAAAAATATCTTCGATAAAAAATTGGAGGAGTTTTTTAATAAAAAATATAGCTCTGTTTTGGTATTATGCCACATAAAAAACACTATAGGTTATGAGGGCAATGGTGATTTTTATATTGAAAATGAAGCTTTAAAAAAAGACCCTAAAAAGAATAATCTAGTGTTTACTGGCTTACAATTATTAAATATTAATGAAGTAAAGAAAATTGGTAAAAAAATATTTTCCTTGTCTGAGTTTTTCACTGAGCAATTTGCTGAAAGAAAATTAGGGTATGTGATGTTTAATAGCACTATGCTACATATTGGCGACTTAAAAGGTTATCAAGAAGCAGAAAAATATTTGAAATCCAAAAGTTAGATGATAGATATTATCTAACTAAAATTTAACTTCCAACTTCTGTCATCTAAAAATGCTCCAAAGAGTTGTACACATCTTCAAAAGCGCTACAAAAAGTTTTATAATGGGCTTCGTGATAGTGTATTTGAGCTATTTCCTATTGTTTGGAAAGAATGGCATAATAAATTTTATAAAGGATAAAAATCAGCTTGAAGAGCTTAAAACTCAGGAACTTTCGGAGTTTAAAAAGCGTGAGGATATAAAGAATAAAGTTGAAAGGCTTTACCCGAAGCATCTTGACGCTGACTTGCTGGATGAACAATATCGCCGTGCCACTGGCGAAATAAAAAACAATGAAGTAGTTTATTATTACTAGGTTTCAGGTCTCAGAGATCAGGTTTCAGTATTTTAACTAACACCTAAAACCTGAAACTTCTAAATTCCCCCTTGCAAATATCGGAAGCTGATATATAACATCACGAATTTTGCCCTACTTATATTTTTGATATTTTTTCGTATGCCAAAAAGAACCGATATTAACTCAATTCTCATCATTGGCGCAGGCCCCATTGTTATTGGTCAGGCTTGCGAATTTGACTATTCTGGAACACAAGCTTGTAAGGCGTTGAAAGAGGAGGGTTATAGGGTTATTCTCATTAACTCAAATCCAGCCACCATAATGACGGACCCAGATGTAGCAGATGCAACCTATATTGAGCCGATTACGCCAGAATTTATTGAAAAAATAATTATAAAGGAAAAGCCAGACGCCATATTGCCAACAATGGGCGGACAAACTGCGCTAAACACTACACTAAAATTATTCAAACAAGGAATTTTAGAGAAGCATAATGTTAAGTTAATCGGCGCACAGGTTGATGCAATTGAAAAAGCTGAAGATAGGGAGCTGTTTAATATCGCTATGGCTAAAATTGGATTAGAAGTTCCAAAAAACATGATTGCTAGAAGCTGGGAAGATGCCCAAAAGGCACTTAAAACCATTGGTTTGCCAGCTATTATTCGTCCTTCATTTACTTTAGGTGGTGGCGGCGGTGGTGTTGCAACTACGGAGGAAGAGTTTGAAAAAATTGTTCGCAATGGCTTAAATGAAAGCCCTGTTAGCCAAGTTTTAATTGATGAAAGCTTGCTTGGCTGGAAAGAGTTTGAAATGGAAGTTGTACGCGACAAGGCGGATAATTGTATAATTATTTGCTCCATTGAAAATGTTGACCCAATGGGAGTTCACACTGGTGATTCTATAACTGTTGCACCTGCACTTACACTTACAGATAAGGAATATCAACGCATGCGTGATGCCTCTTGTGCGGTGCTGAGGGAAATTGGAATTGAAACGGGTGGAAGTAATGTTCAGTTTGGTATCAACCCAAAGAATGGCAGAATGGTTGTTATTGAAATGAATCCAAGGGTTTCTCGTTCATCAGCTTTGGCATCTAAAGCTACTGGTTTTCCGATTGCAAAAATAGCCACAAAATTAGCTGTTGGCTACACGCTTGATGAACTTTTAAATGATGTTACTAAAGTAACCCCAGCATCATTTGAACCAACTATTGATTATGTAGTTACTAAAATTCCTCGTTTTACTTTTGAAAAATTTGGCAATGAAGACGGGATTTTATCATCAACAATGAAGTCAGTTGGTGAAACAATGGCTATCGGTGGAAATTTCTGTGAGAGCTTACAAAAAGCCCTGCGCTCACTTGAAACTGGCTTAACTGGATTAAATGATAAAGAAGATAAAGATCTCAAAACCGAACTTCAAAAACGTACACCGAAAAGGATTTTGTTAATTGCACAAGCACTTCGTGAAAATTATTCAATTGAAGAAGTCAACAAGTTAACTGATTGGGACCCTTGGTTTTTAGGGCAAATCAAAAAAATTACTGACACTGAAAATGATCTTAAATCAGGTAAAATAAATTTAAAAGATAAAGCAAAATTATTGGAGTTAAAAAAGCTTGGCTTCTCTGATAAGCGCATTGCAGAGCTTACAAAAACAAAAGAATTAGATGTTAGAAATATAAGGCACGAGCTTGAAATTCGCCCTGTTTACAAACGAGTTGATACTTGCGCCGCAGAGTTTGAAAGCTTTACACCTTATATGTATTCAACCTATCGTGAAAATAGTTTTGAACTGAAAAAAGGTAAATTGGTAGAAATTAGAAATTGTGAGAGCAACGTTAGTAAAAATAATAAAGTTATAATTTTAGGTTCTGGCCCGAACCGCATCGGGCAAGGGATAGAGTTTGACTACACTTGTGTTCACGCTTGTTTTGCAATGAAAGAACAAGGAATTGAATCAATAATGGTGAATTGCAACCCTGAAACAGTATCAACAGATTATGACACTTCAGACAGGTTATATTTTGAGCCACTAACCGCAGAAGATGTTACAGAAATTTATTACAACGAAGCCTCAAAGGGTAAAGTTTTAGGCATTAATGTTCAGTTTGGTGGGCAAACACCACTAAAATTAGCAAAGCCTTTGGAAGAAGCAAATATACCATTGCTCGGCACTTCAAATGCAACGATAGAACTAGCGGAAGATAGAAAACAATTTAAAGATTTCATTGAAAGCAAAAATTTAAAACAGCCAAAAAGTGATATTTGTGATGACGCAAATAATTTATTCAACAAGGCTGAAGTAGTTGGTTACCCGCTAGTTTGCCGCCCTAGCTTCGTGCTTGGTGGCCGTGCGATGGCAATAATAAATAACCGCACGGAAATGGAAAATTATATGCGTGAATTCGCAGATGTTTTTGAAACTGGCCCATTATTACTTGATTCATTTTTAACCAATGCAATTGAAGTTGATGTTGATGCAATATGCGACGGCAAAGATGTTTTAATCGCTGGAATTATGGAACATATTGAGCAAGCTGGTATTCACTCTGGTGATTCTGCGTGTTCAATACCGCCTTATTCACTACCAAAAAATATAATTGAAGAACTAAAAAAACAAACCGAAGTTATTGCACTTGGTTTAAATGTTAAGGGGTTAATTAACATTCAATATGCAATCAAAGGTAATGATATTTACATTCTCGAAGTTAACCCAAGAGCAAGCCGCACTGTGCCATTTGTAGCAAAAGCCACAGGAGTTAAAGTTGCAAAAATTGCATCTTTAGTAATGCTTGGCGAAAAACTTAGCAAAGTTACTGACCTCAAAAAAACTAGAGAAAAAATTGAAAACCTTAAACATTTCGCAGTTAAAGAAGTAGTATTCCCTTTCAATAAATTCACAACAGCAGATGTGTTACTTGGCCCTGAAATGAAATCAACTGGTGAGGGTATGGGTATTGATAAAAACTTCTCAATCGCTTATGCAAAAGCGCAAATGAGTTGCCATTCAACAGTTCCATTAAAAGGAAGTGTGTTTATTTCAGTTAAAGACTCTGACAAGAAAGATATGGTTGAAATTGCTCAAAACCTTGAAGAGTTAGGATTTAAAATATATTCGACATCTGGCACGGCGGCGTTTTTAAAATCTAACGGAATTAATGTTGAAAAAATAAATAAAGTTCTGGAAGGAAGCCCGCATATAGTTGACCTTATTGTTGATGGTAAAATTGATTTAATAATCAACACCACTGAAGGCAAAAAATCAATTGAAGATAGTTTTTCAATAAGGCGTACAGCTTTAGTTAAAAAACTACCATACACCACAACTGCAACTGGTGCGCGTGAACTGGTGAGGGGTATCAAGGAAATTCGCAGCGGCACTGAAGTTAGCGTTAAGCCAATTCAAGCGTATGGCTAGAATTTTTACTTAATTACGCTCAATCAACCTAAAATTAACCAGAAAAAACAGACTTCAAGTAGTTTTAATACTTCCTTAACGGTTTAATGCTATATTTACTGAATGAGAAACATAGCCAAATACATAAATTTCTCTCAAGAGCTTGCTAATAGAATATCCCATGGGG
>DQGZ01000234.1 GCA_003531345.1 Alphaproteobacteria bacterium
CATATGCAATAGCCAAAACTAAGGAAATGACCAGTGATGAAATTTCTTTTACTGAGCTGTTTTGTGCTGATGGATTTTATGCCATGGTTGCGCGACGGCTGGGGTGTGATTTAAGTATTGGCATTGACAATAATAGGGAAGGTTTTATGGAAAAATCGCAAACTATAGCTAAGAGGATAGGGTTAGATAATGTAAACTTCATTAAATCGGATATAACCGCTGCATCAAAATTTAAAATGACAGATATAGTAGCGAATATTGGAGGTCTTTATCATGTCTCTGATCCTGAGGACATATTAATGATGTCTTACCTTATGACTAAAAGATACTTAATAATACAAAGTGTAGTTTCACTTGCTACGAATGATGAAAATTATTTCTCATCACCTGCGCCAGGTTGGACATGGGGAAATAGATTTAGTAAAGCATCTTTTGATAAAATGATACAAAGAAGGGGCTTTAAGGTAATTGATAAGCATTTCAATAAACTTACAGGTAATGATAGGCTTGAAGATAAAGGTAGCGTTTATTACCTAATAGAAAAACAGTAGTAGATTTCTTAATAAATATTTTAAAAGGATTCTGTAAATGATATCTGATAATAATAATCTTGAATCTAAAAAAGTAAATTTGTGCCTAACACCAAATATTAACGCTCGAAAAGCTAATTTTGAAGCATTTGGTGACAGTGTTAAATTTCATGGATATCAAGAATATTCACTCTCAAAGCATTGGATTCAACCTTCCGTAACTGATACATCACTTCAAAAAAAATATAACTTGCTCTACCCTTTTTTCAAACCCCGCTATATTGAGAAAAGGACAATTTTAGATTTAGGTGCTAATTCAGCATTTTATTGTTTTTGGGCTTTACAACAAAAAGCAATTAAAGCAACAGCGGTAGATATAGATGAAGAGTATCTTGATATGGTGCGTAAGGCAAAAGATTACCTAGATTTTGAAAACTTAAACGTTGTGAATGCTAATGTGATGGATATAAATTCTCCATCAGATATAGTTATTGCACTTGCATTAGTACATTGGATATATTCTTGCACTGCTCTTACTGGTAGCCTTGATGCAGTTGTTAAAAAGCTAGCAAACCTAACAAATTATATGTTGATTGTTGAATGGATTGAACCAGATGATGCTGCCATTCAATTTTTTAAACATATTAATTTTAACGAAAATATAATTATCGAGCCGTATACACAAGAAGCATTTAATTCTGCATTGAAAAAATACTTTAAGAAAGTGATTGAAATTGGGGATATCTCTTCATCAAGGAAATTATTTGCGGCCTTTTGTACACCTAATGAGATAGATTTATCTGCACCATTCCCTTTTATTAAGCCTCAGGATACAATTTTATCCGGTAGATTGTTAGCGGTTAATGCAGGTATTGAATATTGGAGTTTCGTTTATGATGCAGAAGGTGTGATTTACAAACAAACCACAGCTAATTTGGCATTACGAGAAGCAGATTTTTTGCGCGAGTTTGATAGCGAGTATTTTCCAAAAGTTAAAGATTTCTGGACAGAAAATAATTTTTCTGTAGTGGTTATCGAAAAAATAAAAGGTGAAAATTTAGATAACTTTTTTTTAAAACCACCTTCTCAGGATATCTTTCTTGAATTTATTTCTGGTTGTTTAGAGATTTTAAGCGAACTTCATAAAAAAGATATTGTCCACCGTGATATCAGACCAGATAATATGTTAATTCGCAACGGGAAACCTGTTTTGTTAGATTTTGGTTGGGCAGAGTCTAACGAGCATAAAATATTTACACCTGATTTACTTGGCGGTGAAGAGCGCCCACCAGATGGAAATCATTCAGATATATATTCTATGGGTAAAGTAATTGAACAAGTAAATCAAGGCAAGTATCCTGTGGTTCAACATTTCACAAATTTAATGACAGCAACAGACCCCTACTTACGAATCCATGACATATCAATTTTGAAGTCTGTTTGGTTTTCATTACAAAATTATCTAAAAGACTAGGAGTCATTGTGGATTCAATAAAAAATAAAAAACCAAATGATCCATTTTCAGAGTCGTCGCAAGCTGTATTGAGTTTGCTTGAACAAATATCCCGCAGAGATGAGCGGCTCACATGGTTTCAAGTACAAAACGAAAAATTATCTCAACAGCTTTCACAGGAGAGAGAGAAATATGCCTTAAAGCAATTAGAAGTTGAAAAAAATAAAACATTATATCAATCCTTAATTGAACAAAAAGATCAAGAGTTACTAGCAATCTACGCTAGTCGCGGATGGCGTTTTATTTTATTTATCAGGCGACTAAGAGAATGGCTCCTTCCAATCGGAAGCACCCGCGAGAAACTTATAAAATTAATCGTGCGAACCCCAATTAACATCGTCCTTGGTTTAAACTCTGGCATAAAAAACTTAACGCAAAATCTAAAAAAAGCAATCAGTCACACCCGTCAATATGGCTTACTCAGCCTTTTTAAGCAAGCTACAAAAAAACTTCTAAGATCGGAAGAGCACA
>DQGZ01000118.1 GCA_003531345.1 Alphaproteobacteria bacterium
GTGAAAACCAGTCTTTCAGAGTTTTCAGAAATATTAAAAAGGGTTTCCTTAAGGCTTTATGACAGAAAAGAGGTTGCTTCACTAAATGGAAAAAAATGGTTGAAATGGCTTACTTTAAGGGATCCAAACGGTTTTAACTGGAAAGATAAGGGAGAGATATTAACTCTTTACCCGTATATGCCAGAAGATAAGGTGGATGTTAAAAAAAGAGAGGTAATACATCTGATCCGCGCTTTAAAAACCTGGCTTGAAAAATAGTGACTAGTGATAAATGATAATTAGAGATCTTATCATTTATCATTTTTCATAAAATGATTTAAATTTTGTAATGCTAGATAATTTTCAATTTCAATATCCTTATGCAATAATTCTTATTGCTTTGCCGTGGCTGATATTTTATTTTTTTCGCCTAGGTAGATCAGAAAATTTGGATGCGCCAGTTATTAACAACCCTAATATCAGGCAGTTTGCAAAGTCTTTTGGTAAAAAAGGAAGTTTTCGTGATCTAGGCGCTAAGTTCAATTATTTTTTATTTTCAATATGGTGCTTGCTGGTAATTGCTTTAATGCATCCGCAAACAGTTGAACGTCTTGAAAAAGTTACTACCAAGGGTTATGATATAATTCTTGCGGTAGACCTTTCTATGTCTATGCTTGCGTTGGATTTTGCAGATAAAGGTGAAACAGTGAATCGCCTTGATATTGTTAAGAAAATTGCCACAGATTTTATAAAAAGAAGGGAGGGCGATAGGTTGGGGCTAGTTTTATTTGGTGAGAATGCTTATATCCAGTCACCACTAACTTTGGATGTAAATTCGGTTGCAGAAATGCTCGAAATGTCTGAAGTGGGCATAGCTGGTGATGCTACTTCAATTGGTGATGCAATAGCGTTATCTGTAAAAGCACTAAAAAATAAATCTGAAAAATCAAGGATCATAATTTTAATTACAGATGGTTCAAACACAGCAGGTATTGTACAGCCAATAGAGGCTGCAAAACTGGCAAGTGATTTTAACATTAAGATATACACGATAGGAGTTGGCAAAAAAGGTGCCGTGCCTTACCCTACAGATAATGGGGCGGTAATTTTTGCCAGAATAGACTCAGACGAAAAAACCCTGCAGCAGATAGCAGAAATAACTGATGGTGAGTTTTTTCAAGCAGAAGACAAGATAAGTTTAGAAAAAATCTACACTGAAGTTGATAAAAATGAAAAAAGTGAAAGTGAGGTAACAACCTTAACTATAAGAACGCAGCTTTTTCATTACCCAGTTTTATTGGCTTTGATATTGCTTATAATAAGGCTTTTGGGCTCGTATAATTTTTTAAGGACAGAATAGTATAGTTGATTAAGGTGAATATTGCGCAGTTTGCAGCTAGACTAATTTTGCTTTAGGGCAAAGAAAATAATTTTCTGCCTGCTAATTTTTATTTTTTACTTTATAACAAACTGTGCAATATTCTCCTTAATCAACTATAAAATGGATAATTTAGTTACATATAATGCAACTTATTTTAACTTTGAAAACTCGCTTTACCTGCTGGTGATTGTTCTGTGTCCAATAATATTTTACCTTGAATATAATATTGGCAGGAAAAGTTTTTATTCATTGCAGAAATTAAGAAAATTCGTTGATGTTCATCTGATAAAATATGTGGTAAGCAAAGGTGAGAGTAAAAGGAAGGCGTATTTTCGTCTTACTTGCCTGTTCTTTTTTATTATATTTTCAGCTCTTGCACTTTCTAACCCCAGATGGGACTTCACAGAGATAGAAAGCTATAGACCAAATTCTAATATAATATTCTTAATTGATATTTCCAATTCCATGCTTGCTGAAGATGAAAAGCCCAGCCGTTTGGATAGGGCAAAGCAGGAAATATCAGACATAATGAATAATATTGAAAATGCCAATTTCGGGCTTATTGCTTTTGCACATCAGGCACATGTTATTTCACCAGTTACCAATGATAAGGAAAACCTGAATTTTCTGCTTCCTTCAGTGACAAGTGATATTGTCTCTATTCAGGGGAGTAATATAGTAGCGGCATTGAAAGCAGCTAACAACCTAGCAAAGGTAACAGAAGGAAGCGTGAATTATTTTATAATATTGAGTGATGGAGGGTTTGAAAGCTTGGCAGAGCTACCTAAGAACGATAAAAAAGTACAAATAATTTCATATGGCCTTGGCACTCTTGAAGGGGCGCCAATACCTGATGAGAAAGGTAGTTTTATTAAGCAAGGTGATAAAGTAGTTCTTAGTAAGCTGGAGCAAAAGAAAATGGAATATATTGCTGGCGGAAGAGATAATTATATCAAAGCAACATATCTTGATGATGATATAGAGAAGCTAAAATCAAAAATACTGGCGCAAACCATTATTGAAAAATCAAAATATTCTAACTTAAGGGTCTGGAATGACAGGTTCTATATTTTTATAATTCTTGCCATGCTAGCTATCAGCCCATTCTTTGCACGGGGGGCAAAATTTCCAATAGTTATTCTTATGATTTTATCATTTTCAAGTAGTTCAAAAGCAGAAGATGACAAAAAGGAAGACTTAAGTTTCTTGAATATAAGCAATATAGAATATAATTTTTTTAATAATCAGAATGAGCAGGCAGTTATAGATTTTCAAAATAAGAAATACAAAAAGGCTGCCAAAAAGCTCAGCTCACATTACAACAAGGGAGTTGCATATTATCGTGATAAAAACTTTGAGAAGGCCGAAGAAAATTTTAGTAATGCAGGCTTATCTAAAGCCGCACTATATAACCTTGGAAATTCTCAGCTAAGACAGTTAAAGCTTGAAGATGCCATAATATCTTATGAAGAGGTTTTGAAAAAAGATGAAAACCATAAGGATACAAAATTTAACTTGGAGATAGCAAAAAAAATGCTGGAAAGGCAGAATCAGGAACAAAAGAAAAATGAGCAGGACAAGCGTAGTGACAGAGATAAGCAGAATGATGACCAACAGCAAAATCAGAAGACTAACGATGCAGAATCTGGTGATAAAAACAGTAATGATGATAAAAAGTCAGAACATAAAGAAGAAAAAACCCAAATTGATTTCGGTAATTCTAAAGAAGATAGTAAAAAGAAAGATAGTGCGTTAATAAAAAAACAAGGTGAATTAGAGATGAAGGCTGAAAAAATTTTTAAAAAAATCAACTCTAACCCTGAAAAGCTTATGAAAAACAGATTCATGATGGAAGAGAAAAAGTTAAAACAACAAAAAATAGATGTTATGCCATGGTAAGATTTTTTCTTGTAATTATAGGTTTATTATTTGCAATAAATTCGTATGCCCAAAATTTTGGTGCTTCTTTTACTACCACGCTGGATAGGTATGATATAGCTGAAGGAGAAAAGTTTAAAATCAAGCTGGAGTTGCAAAATGCTGAAAGTTATTCCCCCCCTGATATTTCAAAGTTCCCTGCTTCAGTAAAGGTTATATCACAGTCACAATCGCAGAGTTTTGCCTATGTTAATGGTGCATCAACCAAGGTAAGAACTTGGGTGTATGATGTAAGTGCAGAAAAGTCAGGTAGTTTTAATATACCAAAAATATCCATCCAGACTGATGCAGGAACTCTATATTCTAATGAACTGGGAATAAATATAAAACCAACTTCAGATATTCCTAATGTAACTGATGAAAAAGATATATTCATAGATGCCAAGGTTGATAAGCTTTCTACGTATATTGATGAACCAATAATTTATCAGACGAAGGTTTATCATCTAGCTGAAGTTGAGTCAGCTGAATTGGTAAAACCAAAATCAAAAGGTGCGGTGATAGAGCAAATATCTGACCCTAAAACTGGTACCAAAAATATAAATGGAGTTGAGTATAATACTATTGAGGTAAATTACCTAGCAACCCCAGTAAATAGCGGAAAAGTAAAAATAACCCCATCAATATTAAGAGGTAAGAGCTATAAGGAGGTGTCTGAAAAGCAGGACGAAAAGGCGCAATTTGATAATTTTTTTGATCCATTCTCTCTTCTAAACGGTGATAAAGTGAATAAAACCAAGAAGCTGGTTTCATTTACTGTTGCAAGTAATACAGTAGAGCTTGATGTTAAGCCAGCTGATGAGTCAGTTAGCCCATGGCTGGCATTATATGACTTTGATATTTCTACTGAGTCTGAGATAAATAATACTGGGTTTATTGCTAAATTAGGTGAGCCAATTACTCTTAAAGTAACGCTTACAGGTATTGGAAAATCAGGGGATTTACTTCCAGATATTGAAAAATATATAAAGGCAGAAAATTTTAAAATTTATTCAGATAAAGCGGTTTCATCAAGGCAAACACTTGCATCTGGTAATAGTTTC
>DQGZ01000207.1:0-2831 GCA_003531345.1 Alphaproteobacteria bacterium
TTTTTTTCCTCATAGGCGGTTAACCCGCCAATAACCTTGCCACTTACATTACACACCGCCAGAAACAGCACAGCACTTGAACACTCATCGGTAAATTCCAGCCCCTGATTGGTCTTATTAAACTGAGGGAATAACTCTGCCTCCCTTATTTTAAAAAACTGTAGAACCCTCTCATCATCAAGCTTGCTACTATAATTTTTAATTACAATTATGCGATATAATGTTGTTTGCTGCTTCACTTTGTTAATACCATATCATCTGCGTGAACAAGATATTTTTTTGTAAAATCATGGCTTAGTATCTCCTCTATCTCGTCGCCTTTTTTACGCTTAATCTTTTCGGCGTCTTTACTGTTATATTGTGTAATACCTTTGGCTACCTCCCTTCCGCTCTCATTTAATACTGCAACCTTATCGCCTTTGAGAAAACTGCCAGAAACCTCAACAACGCCAACTGGAAGCAGGCTTTTACCTTGCTTTAAAGCTTTCTCCGCCCCTGCATCAACCACTATACTGCCTTTTATGGAAAGTGTATTAAGTATCCATTTTTTACGGGCATTATTAGGACTGACATCACTTTCAAACAATGTATATTTCGCTGCCCTGCTGGCCAGAGAAGTTATGGGGTTATTTTTTTTACCAGAAGTTATTACCGTTTCACAACCCGCTGCTGCGGCTATTTTTGCCGCCTCTATTTTTGTTGCCATACCGCCCGTACCAGTTTTTGAGCCAGAACCTTTAGCCAGCGCCTCAATTTTTTCATCAATCTTTTCAACTACGGAAATGAATTTAGCGGCTTTATTTTTATTAGGATCATCCGTGTATAGACCGTCAATATCTGAAAATATAATCAACTTATCTGCAAACACCATCTGGGCTACCATAGCAGAAAGCCTATCATTATCACCTACCCGCAGCTCTTCAGTGGCAACAGAATCATTCTCATTGATTATTGGCACAATATCATTTTCAAGTAGTGCTTCTATGGTATTTTTTGCGTTGAGATAACTTTTCCTATGTTCAATGTCTGAGATTGTAAGCAACATCTGCGCTGTGGTTATTTTATGCTCAGCAAATTTTTTGTTATATTCACTCATCAGCAGTGGCTGCCCAATGGCTGCTGCCGCCTGCTTTTCCTGTAAGTTGAGCTTTCTATATTCCCGAGTTATTTTAAACCGCCCCAAGGCAACTGCACCAGAAGTAACAATTATGACCTTGCCCCCTTCCCGCTTCATCTTCGCAATGTCTTCAACCAGTGATTCCAGCCATTTTTCACGTAAGCGAAAGTCATCATCAACCAAACTAGAAGATCCTATTTTTATAACAATTTTCTTTAAAGCAGCTAAATTCATCAGATAAATATTTTATGTAGAATGTGTAAAAGAAACTTTCAACAAGGGCAAATGAAAATATAGAATTGAGCGGTTATGATTTGCTAATACTATTGATTATTTCAAAAAAATTTCTAAAAACTAACTATTAAATAATTAAAAACCATAAATATATGCCTGATATTAATGAAGTTGAGAAGCGCATGAAAGGCGCAGTTGAAAATTTTAAACATAACCTTGCAGGACTTAGGACGGGAAGGGCTTCCGTAGCTTTAGTTGATAATTTGCGGGTTGAAGTTTACGGCTCCATGATGCCACTTAACCAGTGCGCCAATATCTCCGTACCTGAACCACGCACCCTTTCTATTTCGGTTTGGGATAAGGGTAATGTTTCCGCTGTTGAAAAAGCTATACAGACCTCTAACCTTGGCTTAAACCCACAGACAGAGGGAACTGTAATCCGCCTTAACCTGCCTGACCTTACCGAAGAAAGACGTAAGGAGCTGGTAAAAGTTGCACATCAATATGCTGAAAACGCCAGAATTGCCATCCGCAATGTGCGCCGTGATGGTATTGAGCATGCAAAACGTGAAGAAAAAGAAGACAAAATAACCGAAGACGTTATGAAGGGCATCTCTAACCGTATTCAGGATATTACTGATAAGCAGATAGAAGCGGTTGATAAAATGCTCAAAGATAAGGAAGCGGAAATTTTGAAAGTATAACAATTCAGGAGTTAGGAAACAGGTATTAGTTTTTCTTCTCCCTAAATCCTAATTTCTAAATCCTAAATCCTAGCTATGCCTAACCACCTTGCAATCATAATGGACGGAAACAGCCGCTGGGCAAAGGCAAGAAACCTGCCAAGAGTTGCTGGGCATAAACAAGGCGCAGAAAATGCCAAAGAAATAACTAAATGCGCCGTAAAACTTAATATAAAATATTTAACCCTGTATACTTTTTCCTCCGAGAACTGGAAACGTGGTGAGGAAGAGGTTTCAACCTTGATGGGGTTATTAAAATTATACCTTGAGCGTGATGCAAATGAACTGATAGGAAATGGTATAAACCTCAAATTTATTGGTGACCTTGCAGGGCTGCCAAATGATATTGAGGCTTTATGCAGAAAGGTTGAGAAAGCCTCCCAGAAGAATGACAGGCTGCAACTTAATATTGCACTGAATTATGGCAGCAAGCAGGAAATAGTAAATGCAGCAAAAAAACTGGCACTTACTGGAAGGGAGATCACTGAGGAAAATCTGGAAAAAGAGCTTTACACTTACCCCTGCCCCGTACCTGACCTGATGGTAAGAACTGGCGGCGACCAGAGAATATCTAACTTTTTACTTTGGCAATCTGCTTATACTGAGCTTTATTTTACCGAAACTCTATGGCCAGATTTTAATATGGAAGAGCTACAAAAAGCCATTGAAGATTTTAAAGGCAGGGAAAGAAGATTCGGCGGAAGATAGGAATATAATTAGGTAATATTACCTAATTA
>DQGZ01000207.1:3095-3423 GCA_003531345.1 Alphaproteobacteria bacterium
ATTAGGTAATATTACCTAATTATAAAAACCCGCATTCATCACTTTTGCCCATGCTACAACAAAGTTGTTAACAAATTTTTCTTTGTTATCATCTTGAGCGTAAACTTCAGCATATGAGCGTAAAATTGAATTTGAGCCAAACACTAGATCAACTCGTGTTGCGGTATATTTAGCTGCTCCAGTTTTTCGCTCAATAATATCATATGAGTTTTTGCCTGTTGGCTTCCAAGTAAAATTCATATCAGTTAAATTTACAAAAAAGTCATTTGTTAGCTTACCAACATTTTCAGTAAATACTCCATGTTTAGAGTTATTATAATTTACCCCT
>DQGZ01000050.1:0-9054 GCA_003531345.1 Alphaproteobacteria bacterium
CCAAAAATTCTTCAATATCCCTAAAACCTGTAAGGGCATTTAAAAGCTCTTTTAAGTTATCAACCCGCCCTTGCGCTTCTAGAGTTTTTTCATCTTTCCACATCTGCATATAGCCTGATTGCTCAAGAATATCTTTTACAACTTCCGTGTGGTTCGGGTTGTTTTTAAATTCATTTTTCCATTTATCAAAGGCAGTGAACAGGGTTGCTAAACTATCTGCGGTTTTACCTTTTATAGTTTTTAGCATTATAGCGTTTTTAATTGCAGAATTTAATGAAATTTTTTGTTGTTTTGCTGACTCCTTAAAGTTTTCCACTGTTTTCTCGCCAATTCCCCGTTTAGGAACATTAATAATTCTTTCCAAAGCCAAGTCATTTTCGGGCACAATTATCGCCCTGATATATGCAATTGCATCACGGATTTCTAGGCGCTCATAGAAGCGCAAACCACCAAGAATTCTATATGGAATTGCCTTACGCAAAAAACATTCCTCAAAGGCTCTTGTCTGGTAGCCAGCACGCACTAATATAGCAATATCATCAAGGCGTTTTTTCTCAATTTGTTGCATGGCTTCTATTTCATCAGAAATATAACTGGCTTCACTCCTATCGTCCCAAACGGAAACTAGTTTTACCTTTTTACCTTCACCCTTGCTGGTTTTTAGGGTTTTACCCAAGCGGTTTTCATTATGTGCAATTAAAGAATCAGCTGATGAAAGTATAGAAGCGGTTGAACGATAATTAGTTTCTAAACGGATTATTTTTGCCTGATCAAAATCTTTTTCAAATTTTAATATATTACCTACCTCCGCCCCACGCCAACCATAAATTGATTGGTCATCATCACCCACGCAACAGATATTATGTTTTGATAAAGCCAATAAGCGAAGCCATAAATATTGTGCAACATTAGTATCCTGATACTCATCAACTAATATATATTTGAACCTGCGCTGATATTCCGCCAAAACATCAGAATTATTTTTAAGCAGCACAATTGTTTTTAAAATAATATCACCAAAATCAATGATGTTCATATCAAGGCATCTTTGCTGATAAACTTCATAAACTTGCCCCGCAACGTCACCATCGGTTATATCTTTCGGCTCAAGCGCTCTATCCTTCCACTTATTTATTTGGGCGGTGATACCTTTGGGGTTATGGCGTTTTTCATCAAGTTTTAAGTCTGAAACAATCTGTTTAACTAAACGCAACTGATCATCAGAATTTATAATCGTAAAATTTTCTTTTAATCCTACTTGCTGATAATTTTTTCGTAAAATTTTTAAACAAATTGAGTGAAAAGTTCCAAGCCACAAGCCAGCAGAAGCATCACCCACCATTTGGTGAATTCTATGCTCCATCTCTTTTGCCGCTTTATTGGTAAAAGTTACCGCTAAAATTTGTGATGGAAATGCAAGGCGATTAAATAATATATATGCAATGCGGGTAGTTAACACTTTTGTTTTGCCAGTTCCAGCACCTGCAAGCACCAATAACGGCCCTTCCGTAGTGGAAACTGCTTCTAACTGCTCTGAATTCAAAGCCTTTAATATGGTGTTAAAATCTTGCATTTTGTATTATAAACAACTTATATGTAAGTATATTGTAATCGTTATATAACTGTTCATGAAAAATAAAATTAAAATCGCACCATCAATACTTTCGGCTGATTTTGCAAAACTGGGGGAAGAAATTCAGGCCATCGAAAAAGCGGGGGCTGACCTTGTGCATGTTGATGTTATGGATGGCGCTTTTGTCCCTAACCTAACTATTGGTCCTGTGGTTATAAAAAGCTTACGCAAGGTAACGAAATTACCTTTTGATGTTCATTTGATGATAGAGAACCCAGAAAAATATATTGAAGATTATAGAAATGCAGGCGCAGATATTATAACTATACACGCAGAAGCAAGCACGCACCTAGACAGAGCTATCGCACAAATTAAAGCAACTGGTGCAAAAGCTGGTGTTTCAATTGTGCCATCAACACCTGTTGATGTTTTAAAGCATGTTCTGCCGCGGCTTGACTTGGTTTTGGTAATGAGCGTTAACCCTGGTTTTGGTGGTCAAAAATTTATTGAATATTCATTAGATAAAATATCGGAACTTAGAAAAATGATAGATGCAGTGGGCAAAGAAATTATGCTTGAAGTTGATGGCGGAATTAATAATGAAACAGTAAAAAGAGTTATCGCCGCAGGGGCGGATACTTTAGTTGCTGGTAGTGCAGTTTTTGACGGCAACCCTGCAAATTATGCAAACAACATTAAGAATTTGAGAGTATAAATATCAATATATGAGTGAAAAAGAAAAACTAGTACCCCACCCGAAAGATAATAAAGAGCTGGAAAAGATACTTTCAGAGATAGAAGAAATTGGCGGCCCGAGGGAAGGTACAACCAAACATGGTGACTGGAGCGTTAAAGGCAGAGTAAGTGATTTTTAATATGTTAAAAAAACCAAAAGCAATATTACTAGACTGGGATAATACTTTGGCGTCATCGTGGGGTATAATTTTAAAATGCCTGAATGCAGCTTTCAAAGCGCATGGCAAGGAAGAATGGACACTTTATGATATTCAAAATGGTAGGGATAATATCCATCATAGTTTGCGGGAAAGTTTCCCAAGATTATTCGGTGATAAATGGAAAGATGCACGAGAAACTTATTACAAACATTTTCTTGAATGCCATATACAGGAGATAAAACTTCTGCAAGGTGCTTATGAAACAATAGAAGCGCTTTCAAAAACTGAAATATTTCTGGCAGTGGTAAGTAATAAGACTGGGCAGTATTTACGTGATGAGTTGAAGCATTTAAAGATAGATCATTATTTTGATGTTATAATCGGCGCAACAGACGCACCAAAAGACAAACCACACAAAGAGCCGTTACTACTGGCACTTAAAAATAGCGGCATTAGTGAAAGTGATTATTCAACTGAAATCTGGATGGTGGGTGACAGTAGAACAGATATTGAAGCTGCTATTAACACAGGCGTTGTACCAGTGTTTTATGGCAACGCAAAACTTGAAGATGAATTAGATAAGCAGGTAAAATTACGGATTAAAGACCAGCAACATTTCAGGGAAATAGCCGAAAGCTTTTCAAATCAACTATAGTTCTGTCAGTTAATATCTGCCAGTGGGGGAGGGGGCAGAGGGGTAAGGTGAGTTGCCAGGTGCGCCTGGAATTGGGGCTGAACCCTGATAGAGGTAAACAGGGCTGCTCATTATAGTGTTATTGTAGCTTTCTGTTGAGTTATACATTAGGTTTTTCCCCTCTTCGGCTTTTACTTTACCCTCAGTTGCAATTTGAGTGCCTTCATTTATGAGTTTTTGCCCTTGAAGTATTTTTTTGTTTCCTTCCTCTATCATTTTATTGCCATTATCCAGCATGGCTTTGCCTTTCTCATAATTAGTGCCGATGCTTTCTAAGGCCTTCTGCTGGCTTTTTACTGTATCTGCTAATGTTGGCATTTTGTAATCACCTGAGCAAGATGAAACAAAAAAGGAAATGGCTAAAATTATCAGAAGGTTTTTTTTCATAATTTTATAGTTTTTTAATAGCTTAAACCTAAAAATTATTTGGTACAAATGAAAAACTACTTACAATCTTTAGTTTCTTTTAAGGATTTTAGTTCAGACACTCTTTTTTCTCCCGAGCTTTGCGCTTCAGAGCCTTCCATAGCATTACCTATCCCAAAATCAGCAAAAAATCCCAATACATGAGTCGCTTTAGTTTGTGTCCTTTGAGTTTTTACATCATCTAAAAACTCTTGAGCTTTTGCTAGCTCAATATTTATTTCTCTACAAGTAAGCTCTTTGCGCTCAACATCTGTTAATGAATTTGCTCGACCATATCTTTGAACCGCACAAGAAGTTAGAAAAACTAATGTAAATGTTACTAAAACTAAATTTTTCATAAATTTACAATCATAAGTTGATAATTATTTACAAATATACAACCACATTTAGTTAGGCAAGGGGTTTTTTGTGAAAACTCTAGGGAATGTCACCCCGCACTTGTTGCGGGGTTTAAAGACTTAAATACAGATCATTCCAATCAGGATTCATATTGTTAATAGCATCAATTTTAAAACTCCTTTTCCATTTTTTAATTAATTTTTCTCTATGAATTGCAAGAATAACATCATTATGAATTTCGCAGTAAACTAGCTTGTTTATATTATATCTTTTACAATATGAGTTAACGAATTTTCCTTTATGTTCCCAAGTTCTTCTAGCGATATTATTAGTTACGCCAGTATAGAAAAATTGGTTATTTTTGTCAGTTAATACGTAAACATAATAAGTTTTCATATATAGTATTTGCTTAATTAACCCCGCAACAAGTGCGGGGTGACATTCCCCCTATTGCAACAAGCGCGGGGTGACACTATAACCTATAACCACTCAACTCTACTAACTATATCTTCCAGTACTGGTTTTTTTCTGCTTTTGCGCCAGGGTGGGTTAGCGCGCCTTTTTCTGCACTGCCAACTTGTTGCGCATATTTCCACAGCGTGCCTGATTGGTAATCATTTTCTCTTGGTTTCCAATTTTTCTTACGCTCTGCAAGTTCTGCATCTGTTAACTGAACATTAATTGTTCCTGCATTTGCATCAATTTCAATAATATCACCATTTTTAATTAAGCCTATTGCACCACCTTTTGCCGCTTCAGGGCTAACATGGCCGATACATAAACCCCTAGTGCCACCGCTAAATCTGCCGTCAGTAATAAGTGCAATATTTTCTACACCTTGCCCGTAAAGTGCGGCTGTAGTTGAAAGCATTTCACGCATTCCCGGCCCACCAACTGGCCCTTCATAGCGGATAACAATAACATCACCTTCTTTGTAATCACGGCGTTTTACTGCTTCAAATGCGTCCTCCTCTCTATCAAAAACTCTTGCAGGGCCTGTATGTTTTAAATGCTTTAAACCAGCGATTTTAACGATACACCCTTCAGGTGCTAAATTGCCTTTTAATGTAACAACGCCGCCAGTTTTAGTGATGGGAGATTTTACCCGATAAACTACATCTTGGTTTTCTGGGAAAGTTACATTCTTTAAATTTTCAGCGATAGTTTTGCCGTTTGCAGTTATGCAATCACCATATATCAATCCGTTTTCATAAAGCTCTTTGATAACAACTTGAATGCCGCCGATATTATGCATATCAAGCGCAACATATTTTCCACCTGGTTTTAAGTCAGCTATATAAGGTGTATCACGGAATATTTTGCCTACATCGTGCATGTCAAAATCAATCCCTGCTTCATTGGCAATTGCTGGTAAGTGTAACGCCGCATTGGTTGAGCCACCAGTTGCTGAAACAACCCTTGCCGCATTTATTAATGATTGTTTTGTAACAATATCACGCGGGCGAATGCCAAGTTTTATTGCGCTCATTACTGCCTCACCAGATGCATAAGCATATTCATCACGGGTTTGATATGGAGCAGGTGCGCCAGCAGAGCCGGGCAGTGCCAAGCCAATAGCTTCCGAAACGCACGCCATAGTGTTTGCAGTAAATTGCCCGCCGCATGAACCAGCAGAAGGGCAGGCAACTTGTTCAATTTCACCCAATTCTTCAGCTGTCATTTTACCAGCGTCATATTTTCCAACACCTTCAAAAACATCAACTACAGTAACATCTTTATCTTTATATTTACCGGGAAGAATAGAGCCACCATACATAAAAACAGATGGTATATTTAGTCGCACCATTGCCATCATAAGCCCTGGGAGGGATTTATCACAGCCAGCAAGCCCAACTAGTGCATCATAACAATGGCCACGAACCGTCAGCTCAACTGAGTCTGCGATTACTTCACGAGAAATTAGAGAGGATTTCATACCCTGATGACCCATCGCAATACCATCTGTAACGGTAATGGTTGTAAATTCACGCGGAGTGCCACCTGCAGCAAACACACCTTTTTTAGCGGCTTGCGCTTGGCGTTGTAATGCAATATTGCAAGGAGCTGCTTCATTCCAAGTTGAAACTACACCAACTAAAGGCTGGTGAATTTGCTCAGTTGTCATGCCCATTGCATAATAATATGACCTGTGCGGTGCGCGTTCAGGCCCTTCAGTTACATGGCGTGATGGCAGTTTGGATTTGTCGAACATTAGATGTCAGATATTAGTTGTTAGATGTCAGAAATTTTAGAAGTAAAAACTTACATCTAACTTCTAACATCTAACATCTAACTACTTTACCGCAACCTTACATTGCTGGTCAGATTTTTTTAAAGTATCACAAATGTCTTTTGCCTCCTCACCGCTTGAAACAGGGCCAATCTGGAGCAGGTATATTTCTGAATTTTCACTGGCTTTAGCAACCGCAAAATCTGTCTGCCCTAAAGAAATTCCCTGTAAAGAGGTAATAAAATTATTCGCCTCATCAGCGCTCTTGAATTCACCTAATATAGAGTAAACTTTACGCTGACTTAATATTTCTACACCAGCAGAGTTAGATTCGTTAGCATTACAGTCAATTTTTTCTGACTTAAATATGGTGCAAAGTTTTTTCGCCTCGTCAGAGCTCCTTACCCTGCCGATTGCAATTTCGTAATTTCCATTCTTATCACGTACAAGTTTGTAGTTGTAAACAATACCAAGCCTAGTTGCTATGTCAGTATAATAGGTAGTTGCGTCATTAGCTGAAGAGAACGGACCAAAAACAGCGTGATGTCCAACAAGGCTGCTCTCATTTCTTATATCAAAATTGATAAGGGTTTTTGTATTAAGCTTTGTAACAGGTGTTTCTTTCGCTGGTTCTGATGTTGTGTCATTCAGTGAAGGTAATTCAGGTACGGTAAGCTTAGGCTCTTCTATTTTTGGAAGTTCTGGAGTTTTAGTTTCTTCCACAGAAACTTGATTTTGTAACTCACTTTTTGCAGTGGTTTTGGTTGCTTCCAGTTCATCAAACTTTTCCAGATTCTTATCTTTTATTTCTTCCGTTGTGGTAGTTTTATCAGACTCATTAGTTTGTAGAGGTGGCATATCAAGGCTTTCCATTGACGATACTTCAACATTAGCCATTGGCGCTGAATTTATTGTATCTGTGAAATTATCACTTGGTGCGGGTATAGGCATTGTAAAACCATCTTTTTCAAGGTCAGTTTTTTCTACAGCAACTTCAACGGTTTTAACCAGAGGTTTAGGCTGTTCTAAAACAATATTTCTGTACATATTATTGTAAAGCTGCTGGTTTATCCTTGGTCTCATCCTTATTGAAGCAGGCTTGTTAATATCATTACTCTGATAAACAGTTGTTTGTAATGGTGGTATCTTAGGGGAAGCAGTGGGCACATTTCCGTATGGGTGAATAAGTGAGCTTCTGGAGGACATTGCAAAACTTGCTGGTCTTCTTACCATGCCAGAGTATTTGCTGCTGTTGTCTATTAATGGAACGGGCGATATTTTTTGATAATGTGAATAAGGACTGGTTAGTTTAAAATTGTTGTTGGGGCTGGCAACAGGTTTTATGCTTATTATAGCATTGCTATTGCGTGGGCTTATATTTGCAGCAGAAATCTGCTTGTTTCTGAGGTAATCATTCATTTTAAAACTTGCAGGTTTAGGCATTGCAGGTTCAGGCTCTCCTACATTATATGCGCTTTGAGTTATGTTTATATCATTAAGGTCAAACTTAGAAGTCTGTACCATTAAATTTTTATCAGGCAGTTGAATTTTTTTATTTTCTATGAATACCGCTGAAGTTCTTTCTGATATATTTTCAGCCAGATAGTCAGTTTCTGCATGGGAGATTTGATTATCGGGTATAGCTGGAGTTGTAAGTGCTTCATTGCCAAATTTAATATTCTGGTTTCCTAGGGTTTTTTGCCTCTCAAGCTCAAGAGCGCTCATGTCATACTTAGTTTTTGTAGATAGGTCGCTGCCATAAAAATCATTAACGCTTTCAAGGATATTCTTATACCTGCCATAAAAATTAACAGGTTTTGCTATGCTTGTAGGTTCAGTTACTCTAGCGCTTACAACATCTGTGTTATCATAATTTACACTCACTAATTCAACTTCATGAGTAGGAATTTTAGCGGCTTGCCTTACCTCATAAGTGGTATTTTTAAATGTAGTTTCTGACACTGACGACATTAGTTTTTCAGTCTGTTGAGCTGGCGCAGCTTCCATTATGTTAATTGGCTGGCTTGCCAGAATATTAGTTTCAGTATTTATTATTGTTGCAGTAACGGGTTTTACTGAAATTAAGGCATCTGAGTAGTTAACTGGTGCAGTGCTGTAATTTTTAACATTGCTAATCAGTGAACTTTTTGAATCCAAAATAGCTTTAATCTGTAATGACTTAGGGATATTATTTTCATTATATCCAGATGATGCGAAAGATTTTTCTCTGTAAAGGTCAGTAACATCAATTCGTGGAATTTTATAATTACCAGACTTCTTCTCAGTAGAAATATTTTCAATAACAAGAGGTTGGTTAGTTTCTCCAGAGGGAATATTTATCATTCCAGTGTTTGATGAAGTCTGAAGTATATTAGGCTGGCTTTCTGCAACAGGCCTTACTTCAAGGAATATAGGCTGTAAAGGTGTTATTGGCTGCGCCACTAATGCTGTTTGCTCGTTGTTTTTCTGTTCTGGTGAAAAATTGTCAAAAAACACAGGTTTAACAATAATTTCAGCCTGATTTGAGATGTCACTATAAGCCAGCTCCTGCCCTTGTCTGTTAGGTGAATTTCTTAAGAACATAGGAACAGGATTAAAAGCTTCATTGGCTATATTTTCAGGTTTTTGAACCATGTATGAATCAGAAATCTGAATAGCGTTTTCTCTATCAATAAACGCAGGCTTTTGTGAGTAGGTATCAACCTGCAATTCCTGCTGATATGAAGACAGAATCTCTGGCTGGTTAAAACCATTATTTTTATTGCTAGAGATAGCTATTTGTTCTTTTGGCTCATAATTGATCTCTGCGATGGAGTTATCCTCAGAAAGCTTGTCGAGTTGTAAAACCTTAGGCTCTTGAGGAAGCACATCTTCAAAAGAAATATCTGGAAGTTTT
>DQGZ01000050.1:9311-9645 GCA_003531345.1 Alphaproteobacteria bacterium
AAAGAAATATCTGGAAGTTTTATATCAGACGGAGATATATTATTAGTCTGATCTTCAGAAGGTCTCTCAGACGCAGCCATAAGAAGACCGCTTGCAGAAGTAAAGGCCTCCTGCTTTTTTAAATCTTCATTTAAATCAGGAAGTTCAGGAATAGAAGTGCTAACCACATCAGGCACTGGTACTGCGCCGTTAACTTCTATCTGTTTACCAAGACTTACAGTAGCTAAACTGTCAATTTCTCTTACTTCTGGCTTTAATTCAAGGTCCGTAATAACTTCATTTTTTATAAAAGCTGGTGTTTGAGTATTATCAATTGAATTTTTATCAATAATTA
>DQGZ01000050.1:9842-10620 GCA_003531345.1 Alphaproteobacteria bacterium
CAATTGAATTTTTATCAATAATTATAACAGAGCTTTTATTAGCAGCCTTGTTACGAAGAATATCAGACTTTGATTTTGTTAGGGTTTGTGAAACATCAACATTAAGGTTCTTTTTTGCGTAATCATCAGCGCCAAGCCCTCTGGAGTTTATTTTTGATTTATCAGCACCTTTTGCTATCAGGTCTTCAACAACCACATTATTTCCTTTCCTTGAAGCATCAATTAACGGTGTATCACCTGAGCGGCTGGTTGTATTTGGTTCAGCCCCTGCTTCAAGCAATACCATAGCAGCAGGCGTGCTGTTGTTTAAAATTGCCCTGTGTAAAGGCGTATATCCTTCATTATCTTTAACATCAATTTCAGCACCGCTTTGAATCAAAAGGCGAACCATATCAGTGTTTCCTTGTCTGGTAGCTATATGTAATGGAGTTGCCCCACCAAAATCCTTTGCGTTTATATCTGCACCTGAGTTGATTAATATACTGGCAGTTGGTTTATGACCATTAAAGGCAGCTTTGTGTAATGCAGTGGCTTCAAATTTGCCTTTTTCGTTTGGGTTACCGCCTTGGTCAAGAAGAGATTTAAGTATATCAATATTATTCTGATCAGCGGCTTTTATTATCCTGCTTTCATTAACATTTTCCGTTACAAAAGTACTTGCTATACTTGAGGAATTTATAACACTGCCCAAGCACAACAAACTTGTGATAAAGATAGCAGAGCGATATTTACCCCTGAAAAAAACCATGAACTGTTAAAATAATTATCAAACTATCAA
>DQGZ01000166.1:0-3335 GCA_003531345.1 Alphaproteobacteria bacterium
ATAATGAAGTAAAAGGTATAAACCGTGTTGTTTATGACATATCTTCCAAGCCACCTGCAACTATAGAGTGGGAATAATTATTTATAGGTTTTAAGAGTTAATTTTTAGGTTTAGAAATTACTAAGAGCTTGTTGATGCTCTTAAAGGTATAAAATTAAAATTTTTCTGATGAGCAACCCCAATAATTTAATGGATTCCATAAAGGAAATGCTTGAGCAGCAAAAGTCCATTTATGAGCAGAAAAAACAAGAAGAGGTAAAACCAGAAGAGATAAAGGTCTCAGATTCCAAGGAGTTGGTAAAGGTTCTGGACTACGACATACAATCACTCTCTGACTCAAAGGAAAAAACGGCCAGAATACCTATTGGTCAGAAACTTATAATGAAGAACCTGATCACTAATGACCAGCTCGACATAGCCTTGAAGATTCAGCAGGAGGGTGGAAGGGATAAAATGCTCGGTCAGATACTGGTTGAAATGGGTATAATAACGGAAAGCACTTTAGCTGAGGTTTTATCTGAAGAAACTGGGGTAAGAAGGTTTGATTTTAAGAAATCTGTGGTTGATCCTTCTTTAGTCAAGCAGGTACCAAAAGAAATAGCGGTAAGGTATAAAGCAGTTCCAATACTGATGGAGGAAGGAAATATCTATGTTGCAATGACTGACGTATTTAACGTTTTAGCTTTGGACAGGATAACTAGGTATTTCCCCAAAAGATATAAACTGGTTCCAGTACATTCCTCTGAGAAAGACTTAAATGAGCTAATAAATAACTACTATGATTATGAGCTTTCAGTTGACGGCATTCTGAAAGAAATGGAAGCCATCGCAAAAAGTGATGACAAAGCTTTAATGACTAACAATCAAGGGGAGGAAGGTTATACCAACCCGACTGTAAGGTTAGTTGATGCCTTGCTAATTGATGCCTTGCAAAAAGGCGCATCTGATTTGCACTTTGAACCAGAAGATCACTTCATTCGCTTAAGATATAGGATTGATGGCGTTTTACGCCTCATAAGATCTTTCCACAGAAGTTATTGGTCTGCTATCGTGGTAAGGATAAAAATTATGTCAATGATGAACATTACTGAGGTAAGAAACCCTCAAGATGGTCGTATTACAATGAATATCTTAGGGCGTGAAGTATCATTTAGGGTGGCAACTCAGCCAACAATACATGGTGAAAATATTGTTCTTCGCGTTCTTGATAAGCAAAAAGCTTTACTTCCTTTAGATGCGCTAGGCTTTAGTGATACAAATGTTAAGTTACTTCAAAAGGCACTAAAAAGACCAGAAGGTATTATTATAGTTACTGGTCCTACGGGTTCTGGTAAATCAACAACTCTTTATTCCATTTTAAGTTTTATTAACACCATGGATGTTAATATAATGACATTGGAAGACCCTGTTGAATACTCCCTTCCTATGATACGCCAGTCAAATATCCGTGAAAATTCTGGTATGGATTTTGTTTCAGGTGTTAAGTCACTACTCAGGCAAGATCCTGATATAATATTCGTAGGTGAGGTTCGTGATGGTGATACCGCCACCATGGCGATACGTGCTGCTATGACTGGTCATCAGGTTTATACTTCACTACATACTAATGATGCAATCGGTGCAATTCCAAGGCTGCTTGATATTGGTGTTTCGCCTAGAGTGCTTTCAGGTGCAATCATTGCTATTATAGCGCAAAGGCTGGCACGCAAATTATGCAGCCATTGTAAAAAAGAAAGACCCGCAACGGAGTTTGAATGTGGAATATTAGGTGTAAGTAAAGATAATCCGCCATTATTATTTGAATCTGAAGGTTGTGCAAAATGTGACTATACTGGCTATAAAGGTAGGGTGGCTCTTTCAGAAATTTTGTTAATCAATGAAGAAATTGATGATATAATATTCAAGGAAGGCAGTAAAAGTGAACTCTATAACGTTGCCAAGAAAACCGAATTCATACCCATGGCAGATGATGGTATAGATAAGGTTTTAAAAGGTATAACCGATATGGATGAGCTGATAAGCACAATTGATATGACCAAGAAATTTAAATAATGCCAATTTATAATTACATCTCGGTTGAGCCATCTGGTAAAGAGAGACGAGGCAAGATGAATGCTAATAATCCCCTTGATCTTGAAGCAAGACTACGTGAGATAAAACTTGAATTGGTTGATTATAAAACAGTTTCTGCCGAAAGAAAGCAGGGCGTAAGGTCTAAATTAAAACCAAAAGAACTGGTTATGTTCTGCGTCCATATGGAGGAGTTAGAAAAGGCAGGAGTACCTATTCTTGATTCACTTATTGATTTAAGAGATAGCGCAGAGAACCCTCACTTCAAAGATCTTTTAACTGACTTATGTGAGTTTCTAAAAGGTGGTGATCAGCTTTCTGCAGCTTTAAAAAAGCGCTCAGATGTTTTTGATGAATTATTTGTTTCGTTAATTTCAGCTGGTGAAGAAACGGGAAATATTGGAAATGCCTTTGGTCACTTGTCACGACATATCAAATGGTCAAACGATTTTAAAAGGAAAATCAAGAAGGCCATAAGCTATCCGATAGTTCTTGTAGTGGTTATGATAAGTGTGGTAACCCTAATGATGTTGTTCGTGGTGCCTCAGCTCACTGACTTTTTACAGAAACAGGGTTTTGACCTACCGCTTCACACCAGAGCGTTGATTGCAACTTCAAATTTCTTCGCCGAATACTGGTGGACAGTGGTTTTTGGCATACCTGCCGCTTTTGTTGCATTTATTTTATTATATCGGAGGAACGAGGCTTTCAGGTATAAAATAGATAAATACGTACTTAAATTTCCAGGGATAGGATCAGTGATATTAAAAATAAACCTAGCAAGATTTATTAAATTTTTTTCCATTACTTTCAACAGCGGGCTTGGGGTTCTTGAATCTCTGGCAATTTCAAGAAAGGTTGTTACTAATCGTACCCTCAGAGAAGCGGTGGATCACTCAATAACAAATATATCCAACGGCACTAGGCTCGCTGAAGCTATAAAAGAAACCGATGCCTTCCCTAGCCTAGTAATAAGAATGATAAAGGTTGGTGAAGATAGTGGTAATATGGAAAGTGCGCTTTCAAACGTTAATTTCTTTTATGAAAGAGAAATAGATGATTCAGTGGAAGCAATGGTTGCGATGATACAGCCAGCGTTATTGCTAGTTTTAGGTGGAATATTAACCTGGGTAATAGCTGCGGTATTTGGACCAATTTACGCAAGCTTCAGTAAAATGAAATTTTAGGAGTTAAATTGCTAAGCAATAAACAGAACATAGTAATTTCCCTTGGTGATGATGGTGCGATATTGACTAGGTTCATTG
>DQGZ01000166.1:3667-3800 GCA_003531345.1 Alphaproteobacteria bacterium
TGTTAAAGATTACCCAAAAGACTCAGTTTACTTACTGCTTGATACGGTTGACCAGAACTATATATTTTCTAATCTTCCATCATCGGTAAATAGCAAAAACCAGCTTAAGATAGTAAAAAGAAAACTGCAGAAT
>DQGZ01000006.1 GCA_003531345.1 Alphaproteobacteria bacterium
CTCTTGACCTCTCTCAAAGAAGAGTTGAAAGAAATCTGCAAAAAGGAAATTGGAGCGATTGCCAAGCCTGACCTTATTCAGTTTTCATCAGGAATTCCCAAAACCCGCTCTGGCAAAATAATGCGCCGCATATTGCGTAAAATCGCTAATAATGATTATGTCAACCTTGGTGATACACGCACCTTGCTAAACCCAGAAGTCATTGATGAATTGATAGAAAATAGATTGGTGAAGGGAGAGTAGAATTACCCCACCATCATCACAGGTTTTTTATTCTTGAATTCTATTTTTGTTGGTGATCCAAAATGTATGCCATAATTACGTGCGGTATGTCCTATTCCTGAAACACGAAAAACTGGTATTTTAATCTCATTGGCAAATCTTTCCAATATCTTATTTATAAGCGGCATATCCATTTCTATTTCGCCACCTTCAAAGTCACCGAATATTATTGCTTTTGCACCCTTACATAAATTTGCCTGAATTATATGGCGCATTAGCCTGTCCACCTGATAAGGCTTTTCATTTATGTCCTCAAACAGTAATATTTTATCCTTCGCCTTTATCTCCCATATAGTTCCGATTGAACACTGCACCAGTTTTAAATTTCCACCAATTATAGCTTTTGCGTTTATATTTTTCTGTTTTGAATTCTTGCCGATTTCCTCTAACTCAAATTCAGTTTTATATTCTCTGCCGAAAATAATATTTTCAATGTTTTTTATACTCTCCTCGTCTATCCTCTGCCTTATTATTTGCCATAGAATAGGGCCGTGAACAGTTTGCCAGCCCCAGTTCTGATTCAGGAAGAAATGGATGGAAGTAATATCCGAAAATGCGATAAAAAGTTTTTGCACCTTCGGTTTGTTTTTTATTTTTTTCAGCATTGGTATGATCTCAGGGCTGCCGCTGCCGCCTTTCACGCACCATATAGCTTTGGAGTCTTTTGCAAATAGTGCGTCCTTAAGTTGTTTAAACCTGCTTTCTGCTGGCGCGCTTGCTATCAGGTCACCCTTTAAAATATCTTTTGGAACTCTAGGCACAAGGCCGATTGAACGTATATACTCCTTGATACTCTCAACTTCCTTTTCCTTGATGCCATATGCTGGCGCAAGTATCTCAACAACATCACCTTTTTGGAGTGTCTGATATTTCTTTGTTTGCGGTTTCGTAGAATTTTGCTTTTTCATATGCAAAGTGCCTTCTTGTTAAAATTACTGAAGTTATAAACAAAATAATGATTATTAGTAAATGCTTTTGCGTTTTTTCCTCTATTTTTTTTACGCTGTAGCATATGGTTATTTTTATCTCATCCTTTCCAGCGGAATATTCTTTGGTGTGGATTGTTGCGCCATCTGCATCGCGGTTGATGGTGTTTAATTTTATGCTCTTGCTGTCTATTATGTAACCGCAATATGGTTCAGCAAGGTAATATTCCAGATTTTCTTCGGTAAGCTCCGCAAATAGTAGGCTGGTTGCATTTTTTTCAACTTCAGTTTTAAGGGCTTGCTTATAGGCAAGGCTTGCATCATAATTCTTATATACTGCCGCAAAGAACAGCATGGCAAGCACCAGTAGAGCAATTCTTGGGTGGGTGTTTTTTATCTGCCCATATTTATCGTAAACGGAGAAGATCATGAGTTAAAAATATTGGCAGCTGAATATATCCATTTCACCAGACAAAATCCTTACTATTTCAACAGGGCTGCTGCAATTACCAGTTATTAATTGTTGGTTAGCAAAAATTTCAGTTTCTGGTACGATGGTTATTTGCATATATATTTAGAAATTATACGAGGTATATTCTACCATAAAATCTCACTCTTTCAACCCAAACAAGGGCAGTTCTTCGGTTATAACCTCAATGGCGTTACCTTTGTTTCTTGACTGTAAAATAGATAATATCTTATCTGCACGCAAAATAACCTCTTTCGGCAGCCCAGCAATCTTTGCTACGTGTATTCCATAACTCTGGCTGGCAATGCCTTCTTCTATCTTGTGATGAAATATTATCTCGTCATTCCATTCAGTTATTTTAGTGCGGTGGCAGGCGATATTGGGTAGTTGTTTTGTAACTTCCGTTAATTCATGGTAATGAGTTGCGAACAGGGTTTTCGCTTTGATGCGGGTTGCGATATATTCAAGACAACTCCATGCGATGGAAACCCCGTCAAAAGTTGCAGTTCCCCTGCCTATTTCATCTAGTATAATAAATGACTTTTCAGTTGCATTATTGAGTATCGTTGCAGTTTCTACCATTTCCACCATGAAGGTTGAATGCCCCTTGGAGATATTGTCTGAGGCCCCAACACGGCTGAACACCCTGTCTGTCAGTGATATTGTTGCCTTGCTTGCAGGCACGAAACAACCCGCATGCGCCATTATTGTTATAACTGCATTCTGCCGCAGGAAGGTGCTTTTACCACTCATATTCGGGCCAGTAAGTAGCCAGATAATCTTCTTTTTATCAAGTGTCAGGTTATTGCTGGAAAATTCTGTCAGGCTGCTTTCAGTTTTATTTGTATTAATAAAATTTTCAATCACTGGGTGCCTGCCTTCAATTATCTCAAGTTCATTTCCTTCAGTTATTTGGGGCTTTTTGTAATTATTCTTCCACGCAATTGCGGCAAAATTAGTGAACAGATCAATCTCTGCAATTTTGCGTGCCAGTTCAATTATCTTATCTGCATTTTGAATTGCTAATTTACGCAGTTCTTCAAATAATTCTTTCTCAAGATTTATTGCATAGGTCTTGGCATTTATCAGCTCATTTTCTATTGCGCGTAATTCAGCCGTGGTATAGCGCACCTGAGTTGCCAAAGTTTGCCTGTGGATAAAGCTAGGTAAGGTCTTTTCAACATGCTGAGCAGTTATCTCAATAAAAAATCCGATAACATTATTATCTTTTATCTTTAAGGTATTTATACCAGTTTCTTTTATATACCTATCCTGTAATTCTTTCTGCTTTATTTCGGACTTCTCCTTTGCATTGCGGTAATCGTCAAGTTTTGCATTGAATCCTTTCTTGATAAATCCACCATCACTAAGGCTAACGGGTGGCACATCAACAATTGCGTTGTTTAAAACAGCATAAAACTCAACTAACTCAGATAAATTGTTGAGCAGGTCATTTAAAATATCTGGTGCTGCAGTTAAATTATATAATTGTTTTGCTGCATTAAGTTTTAACGCTGCTTCAACACTATATTTCAGGCTTAAAAAATCCCTTGGGTTGGTGCGGTTTAAATAAATGCGTGAAATTATCCGCTCCACATCGGCGAATTGTTTTAATATATCACGTGTGTGGTGGGTGAACTCTAGATTGCTTATTAAAAATTCAACTGCATTAAGTCGCTGTTCAAGCACTTGTTTGTTTTTAAAAGGGCTTTTTAATATCTTCTGCAAATTCCTTGTGCCTGTTGCAGTGGTACAGGCATTGAGCAAATTGTATAGGCTGCCCTCCTTATTGCCGTTACTATCAGCAAATATTTCAAGGTTTTTTAAAGTTGATGAATCAATTTCAAGGTTGTCATTCTCAATGTTTTTAGTTGGAAAATTAAGTTTCGGCTTTTTGCCTATCTGGGTTATTTCAATATATTCCAGCAATGCACCACAGGCGCATATTTCACTTTTAGTAATGCTCTGTAAGCTTTGCAGGGTTTGTATTTCGTAGAATTCTTTTATCTTCCTTTCACATTTTATGTAATTGAAAAAATTATCATTAAACCCGCTTACTATTTTCCTGTTCTTCTGGTAGAAATCACGAAAGAAATCCTCGGAAAGTAGCTTATCTGGCAATATAATTTCCGATGCAGAGATTTTTTCCAGAATATCCAGTAGGTCATTTTTATTAACGCTTAAAATAAAAAAATCCCCTGTTGAAATATCCGTTGCGGCAATTGCAAAACTCTCTTTCTCGGCATAACTTACGCAAAGTAGATAATTGCCCGCAGGGGTGGCAAGCAGGTTTTCTTCTGTTATCGTTCCTGGTGTTATTATTCTTATTATTTCACGGTTAACGATGGCCTTATAACCACCACGTTTTCTTGCTTCTTCTGGGGTTTCGGTCTGGTCACATATTGCAACTTTGAAGCCTTGTTTAACCAGCTTATTCAAATAATTTTCGTAAGCGTGAACTGGCACGCCACACATGGGTATGTCCTGCCCATCATTCTTGCCACGGCGGGTTAACACAATATCCAACGCTTTGGAGGCGTCAATTGCATCGTCAAAGAATAATTCAAAAAAATCACCCATTCTGAAAAATAACAAATAATCAGGGTGTTG
This sequence comes from Alphaproteobacteria bacterium, assembly GCA_003531345.1. Classification (GTDB taxonomy): domain Bacteria; phylum Pseudomonadota; class Alphaproteobacteria; order Rickettsiales; family UBA8987; genus UBA8987. The sequence goes on from DQGZ01000006.1 coordinate 4,288, forward strand.
CGCTTTGATGTTCAGATATTGTTGCAACATTGGCGTAATATTATTGCTGCTTCCGCCAGTTTCCTCTTCTTTTTGTTGCAACTTGTTCGTGTTTGTTTTCATATTCAGTTGTTACTAATAATAAAAAGGGTTTAGGCGCTGCTAATTCCTAATTCCTGTTTTCTAATTCCTAGATATGTTCGCTCAGGCATTAAAATTCAAGCAGAAATACTATATACAGCCACAGGTAACCGCTAAGGGCGAAAATGATATATACTCCTCATTGGAGTTATTTGAAGCAAAAAAAAACCTGCTTCGTATAAAATCTTTTTTAGAAGCGAAGAATGACTTGTTGAAAACAGAGCTTGCCGAGCTTAAAACCCATATT
>DQGZ01000208.1 GCA_003531345.1 Alphaproteobacteria bacterium
TTTGCTATGATTTTTTTGATAGTTTCTTAAAACAGTTTCAGAGGCAATATCTCCCTTTCTGTTCAACGCTCTTTTTATTTCGTGAATTAAACTATGTTGCGCTTTTAAGCCAAAGTTAAATCCATGAGCCGTAACTGGGTGCATCCCAACAGCGGCATCGCCAATTAATGCGAATCTTTTTGCAGTAAAATTATGAGCATATACCGCAACCAAAGGATAAGTAAATCGCTCTGAATCTAGAATCATTTTACCATATCTATGCTGAAATAAATTTTGAATATATTCATTGAATTGTTTTTTAGGTAGAGCCTGAACCCCTTTTATCTCCGCAGGTTTCGCGGTTAAAATTACAGAAGATCGATTACCATTCAAAGGTAAAACAGCCAAAGTATTTCCATATAAAAAACACTCGTTTGCAACATTGTTGTGTGGCAAATCATGGCTCATTTGACAAACCAGCATGCTTTTACCAAAATCTTTCATTGAGGCTGAAATACCAACTTTTTTGCGTGTTTCAGAAAATCTTGTATCAGCAGCTATTAACAATTTACAAACAACTTCTGTTCCGTTTGAAATTTTTGCCTCAACTCTATCATCATTTAAAGCAAAATTATCTACTACAGAATCAGTTATAATGGTAATGTTAGAATCATCTTTAACTGTGTCATAGGCGGCTTTTCTGATGTGATGATTAGAAATTATATATGCAAGCCTGTCTCTAATCTTCGTTGAGAAACCAAGAAAATATGAAGATTCGCCATTAAAAACCTTAGCTTCATTAATTTCTGAAATATCTTCTTGGTTAAATTTTTCCCAAGCTCCAAGTTCGCTCAAAATATTTTTTGATAAGTGAGTTAGCGCAATATCTCTGCCATCTGGGACTGGATTTTCAATAGATTCTTTACTATTCTTTTCAACAATTAGAACTTTTAGATTTAGCTGAGAAAGCCCCTTTGCCATACTTAATCCTGCGGGGCCAGCACCAATAATTAATACATCAAAATAATTCTGCATAAATCCTCCTTGGTAGAGTTTTGAAACGCAAAAAATACAGAAGAGGTAATTAAGTAAACTTGATTCAGATCAACTATTAATTTTGTTTTTATTACCTTGAAAAAACCAAGGGTTGATTGTAGTTTGTTATTTGGAAATAAATAAACTACGGGACACAACTAAAATATGAGTAATTATCTAGAAAATATATGTAATTTTATACATCAGGTTCAGAAAGAGAGAGGCTCGGCTTCTCTATATCTCAGAAGCAACGGTAAGGAATTTTCTAACGAATTGGAAGACCAATTTACTATAGTTGATAAATCTATAAAATTTTTAGAATCATTGCCTAAAAAACAAAGTTCAAAAATTGAGCCATTTTTAACCTCAGTTCAATATCTTCCTGCAAAAAGGAAATATATAATTGCAAAAATGGTTGAGCCAACAGAAGCGCTTGCTTTTTATACTCGGGAAATTATTTCTCCAGCAATAGAAATTGTTCAGGAATTATCTGTATTTGACCCCGCAAATAATCCAACAAAAGTTTCTGCTTTTATAAATTTTCTTCACTGGAAAGAGCGTGTGGGCCTAGAGCGTGCGATTGGCACTCAACTTGTTGATATGGATTGGTCTAACACGGCATCCTTTAAAAATAGGCTTGAATATATAATCTCTGAGCAACAAGCTTATGAAAGAATGTTTTTGGCGCTTGCTGATGAGCGAATTCAAACTGCAATCAGAAACTTACAAAATAACAATAATATTTTTAGGAAGGTTGAAGAAATAAACCAAAACATGCTAAAAAACAAAGTTCCTAGTGATGTAAAATCTATCACAGCAAAAGAATGGTTTAACCTGTTTACTGCAAAAATGGATCTGCTTTATGAGGTTGAACGCAGCATTGAAGAAAATCTTACATCTTCAGAGCCTTTAAAATCACAAGAGCCGAAACCTCAAAAACTTGAAAACCAAACTAGTTTAGAGGGATTGGTTAGGGCTTACTTGGATAAAATAAAATTAGTTCCGCTATTCAAAGGCTTAGATTCCGAGAATCTTCAAGATATTTTAAAGTATGCTCGTGTTGTTGAGCATAGCAAAGGTGCCATGATTTTCATGCAAGGTGAGCAAGCAAGCAGATTTTATATTATCTTGGAAGGCTGGGTAAAGTTATTTAAAGGAAATGCTGATGGCGAAGAATCTATATTGCAAGTTTTAAGTGTCGGTGAAAGCCTACTCGAAACTGTGATATTCAGCAACACGCCATTTACAGTAAATGCACAGGCAGTTGATAATATTAAACTACTTTCAATACCAGCAACGATTATTCGTGAAAAACTACAGAGCAACAAAGACCTTGCAATTAATATGCTTTCTACAGTAGCAAATCGTTCTCAAAGCTTAATAAGTCAGTTTGAACAGCTTACACTTAAAAATACTACTCAAAGGGTTGGTTGGTTTTTATTAAAATTATTTCTTGAAAAAGGTGGCGTTAATACAAATCTAAAACTTCCATATGACAAAGCTTTAATTGCAGGTTATTTAGGAATGCAACCAGAAACCTTTTCAAGAACCTTGCAAGCCCTAAAAGAACACGGAATTGATGTTGATAGAAATTTAATTAATTTACCTGATATCTTCGCTCTATGTAATTATTGCGATGCAGAACTTTCAAGCAAATGTAATAAAGCTGGAACTGATGCTTGCCCTAATCCTGATTGTCTGAACTAATCAGTATTTATTTCATTTAGTTGATCTGAATCAACCTTATTATTCCATTACTAAAATAGATTCTAGCTATCCGAGCTTGCTTTACCCAGTTTTTAATTGGGTATTTCAAGCCGTAACAGCAATTAAGTTGTTACCAGGGTGAAGTTGGCAACGACTTTGCCTCCCGTATTGGAAAGGATGGTATGAAATTATTTGAAGATAAATTTGGAAGAAAATTCCCTTATTTGCGGCTGTCTGTTACAGATGTCTGTAATTTTCGTTGCGAATATTGCTTACCAAATGGCTATCAAAAAAGCAGTTCATGTTTTCTTTCTACAAGTGAAATAATTAATTTACTTAATGCATTTTCAGAGCTCGGAACAGAAAAAGTGCGCTTAACTGGTGGCGAGCCTACAGTTAGAAAAGATTTAACTATTATCTCTAAAGCAATTTCCACGAATACAAATATAAAAACCATCGCTCTTACCTCAAATGGCTATAATTTATATCAGAAGGCTGAAGAGTTTTTTGATTCAGGCATAAATGCATTAAATGTTAGCGTTGATAGCCTAAACCCTGAAAAATTTAAAAAAATTACAGGACAAGATAAACTAGAGCACATTCTAAAAGGCATAGAGCAAGCTAGAAAAGCAGGTTTCAAGAAAGTTAAAATCAACACGGTTTTACTTAAAGATATTAACGATAATGAACTACCAGAAATATTAAACTGGATAAAAAATGAAGATTTAAGCATTCGGTTTATTGAGCTAATGCGAACAGGAGATAATGTTGAATATTTCAAAAAACATCATCTGTCTTCAGAAATTATAAAATCAGAATTAGAAAGCTTAGGTTTTATTCCATCGCTCAGAAAGCAAGATGCAGGACCAGCGCAAGAGTTTGAGCATGCAGAATATAAAGGCAAAATAGGAATAATTGCACCATATTCAAAAGATTTCTGTAAAACCTGTAATCGTCTACGAGTTACCTCAAAAGGTGATTTAAGACTATGTCTGTTTGGTGGTGAGGGGTATTCTCTGCGTCCATTACTGCAAAATGAAAACCAAATTGAAGAGCTGAAAAATAAGATACTTGAACTTTTACACTTCAAACACGAAACCCACTATTTGCAACAGGGATATACGGGTTTAACACAAAATTTAGCATCACTAGGAGGATAAATGCAAAATACATTTAAAATGATAGATGTTGGAAATAAGACGGTTACTTATCGTTTGGCGGTTGCATCAGGTGAGATTTTTGTAAAACCTGAGGCGTTCGATTTAATCAAAAATAAAAAATTACCAAAAGGTGATGTGTTGGTTTTATCTGAAATTGCAGGGATTACAGGTGCAAAAAAAGCCTATGAAATGATTCCGCTTTGCCACCCTATGGGGCTTGATGCGGTAAAAATAATTACTGAGCTTGATGAGCAAGCCCATTCAGTAAAAGTTTATTGTTTTGCTTCAACCCATGCAAAAACTGGCGTTGAAATGGAGGCTTTAGCGGGCGTAAACTCTGCCTTGCTTACCATCTGGGATTTAAGCAAAATGATAGAGCCAGATTTGCGTATAAGTAACATAAAATTACTAGCAAAACTTGGTGGCAAAAAAGGCTTGTGGATTAACGGTGATGGCATTCCAGATTGGATTGAAAAAACAATAAAGCCTGAAGTTCCTCAAGTTTTAGAAAATAGGAACGCACTCGTTATAACCTTAAGCGATAGAGCTTCTAAAGGTGAATATGAGGATAAATCTGGTGCAATATTAAAAGAAATACTTATCAATCATGGCGCAAAAATTGCAGGATATGCAGTAATAGCTGATGATGAAAGAGAGATAAAAGAAAATATTCAGAATTCAATAAAAGCATTTTCACCTGATTTAATAATTTGCACTGGTGGCACTGGCGTTTCAGAACGAGATGTAACACCAGAAGCGGTTAGAAAACTATTCGATAAAGAAATACCTGGTGTTGGTGAGCTGCTTCGTTTTGACGGTGCAAAATATACTCCGCTTTCGTGGAGCAGCAGAGCAATTGCGGGTGTGATAGGCAAAACCTTAGTAATAACTTTGCCAGGCAATCCAAATGCGGTGAATGAAGGAATGAGTGCGCTGTTGCCACATTTAATTCCGCACCTTATCCGCATTATCAAAGGAGAAAAATTATGATATCTTATAACGAGGCGTTACAAATTATATTGAAAAACTCCGCTGAAAAAAATATTAAAAAAGTTTCACTATTAAAATCATTAAACCAAGTTTCAGCAAGTGCTGTTTTTAGCAAAATCAATGTACCATCATTCAATAATTCAGCGATGGATGGATTTGCTATTAGATCTTTTTATATTGAAAATGCAAGTGCCGAATATCCTGTGAAGTTGAAAATTGATAATATTATTGCTGCTGGTGAAAATAGTACAAATTATAATTTAACAGGCACAGTACAAATAATGACAGGCGCACTAGTGCCAGAAGAATATGATGCAGTTATTCCAGTAGAGGAAGTGGAGGTAAAAGATAATATTGCAATATTCAAACGCCCAGCAAAGAAGAATGAAAATATCCGCTTTATTGGTGAAGATGTGGGTTTAAATCAAAAAATATTATCCAAAGAAAAGCAAATTTCAGCTGAAGATATAATGCTTTTATCTGCAACGGGAATTTCTGAAGTTGAAGTTTATACAAAACCAAAAGTCCAAATTTTTAGCACAGGTAATGAAATAACTGATGATTATAATGCTCCACTTGAAGGCAGTAAGATTTATAATTCAAACTCACCATTTCTTATTTCAAGAGCATTAGAGGAAGGTTTGGAAGTAAATTATGGCGGTATTATTTCTGATAACTCTGAGAATTTTAAAGTG
>DQGZ01000225.1 GCA_003531345.1 Alphaproteobacteria bacterium
CAATTACAAATTTTACAAACTTGCTTGCAGCATTAAGGGAACTCCGCGTGAAAGATGAATCTTTAAATAAAATTGTTTTTGATCCAAAAAAAACATTCTTAAAAATTCCACACCCAAGTTTTCATACAGACTTTTTACCGCAAATGAAAGGGCTGGAGTCATTTGCTGAATCAAAGCTGCGTTCATCAAAGGAGATTCTTGACGGCAATCAATTATACATACTTAGTTATGAAGATCTCATTAAGAATAAAATTGCAGTTGGAAGAAGTATCGACCAGGAGGATATTAACCAATTGAATAAAATAAAAAAAAAGACTGATCCGTCCCTTGGGATGGGTATGTAAATAATTTGCTAAACATTAAATACCTCTTGAGTATGGATAATAAAACAAAAATAATAGCAGCTTATGGAGTCAAAGAAGGTAAAGGCAAAGCCCTTGTCTTTGAAGCCGATCTGGCAAATAAAGAGGATGCTGATTTTGCGACTGATCTGGAAGCTGTCTCAGCAACAAAACCTCAAAATTTACAAGAGTTCATAACAAGATTAGTAGAGGTTCAAAAAATGCCAAAGCAATGAGGTTAATTGAAAAGGTAATTTTTGTAGGGAACTTATTATAATAATATGAGTGAACTTTACAGTATTGATCAGTCACCCTGCACGTATCGATCTAAAAGTGCGATTGATGCGCTTAGGGAAGGGGATAAGGTAAACCTCTATAACGGAGAAAGAACTTCTCAATTTGTTGTCAAACTTGGCCAGAACGCGGACGACAAGGAGTTTTATCAAAACTTGGCCAAAGAGCAGCCACATTTCTTTGGGTCATGCGGCTGGAGGGCAGATCACGTTGGAATTAATTCGGTCTTTGTTTCAATTTATTGGGATTGAGAATATGAGTTGTATCAATTTTATTGGTGGTTCAGAACAGTGTAAAATAAGAACGCCTCAAAATGACGGTTCAAAATTTATGAGCGCTAGCATTGAAATAGTAGAAGCATTTCAGAAGGCTGCTTCACAATCCGAAAAACCGAAACCTAAATTAGGAGTCTCTTGTGGAAGTTATAGATGCTGTTTCGCAGCTGGTGTGTATGCCGTATGGTCTGATTGTCCCTATCATAATGTACCGCTAACGCAAATTCCACAAAACAATTGAATGTGAATCCGGTTGACACTTTTAGGAAAAGATGGATATTAAATACAACTCTCAACAAGAATTAGAAATGTGGTTCGCTTTGGCATGCAAGCTACAGAGTATTCCAAATGATTATCGTTCTCAAAATCATACGGCAATATCTAACGAGCTTGCAGCGAGAATGCATGAGTTGATTGAAAAATTAGATTTAGATGAACGAGACTGGATAATTGACAATACAGAGACAAAATTTTCTAAATCACGCTCATCAATTTGATAATATTTGATTAAGTTTATAACTTGTTGATTATCAGGCAGTTACGTTATATAAATTACCTTATGTTAAGTAGCCATGAAATATACCCTTTAAAATTCTTGTAACTCATTGATAATCAGATAGTTACATTTATTTATACCCCCAAATGAAAATTTTTTGCCTTCCTTTTATAGTTGCGGCTTTATTTTGGTCCTGTGAGGACTCTTTTTTTAAGCCTGTACATCCTGCGAAGATTGAAATAATGGCTCCTGTACAGTTTAATGGTGTCTCTGGAGTTCTCTACGACACATTGTGGCTAAAGCCCAATGAAGAGCCCAATTACAACTTTAGGGTCAGATTTAGTAACGGAGAAAACCAAGACAGCTTCAATCCAACTGTTAGCTTCGATGGCTCTGGATCGAGTCAGTTTTCTGGCCCCCTGGAGAGCGGCCAGATCGTGGAAGTCAACTATAATCCTAAATCAGAAGGTCAACACCCTATTTTGTTTTTTTGGGACAACAACCCTTGCGGATATTACCCTAAGGAAAAAATAATTTTGTTTTTATATGTGACCAATGAAATTGCAACAAAACGTGTCTAGTGAGATAAGCAATAGATGAGTATCCTTAAATTCAGACTAACCGTCAATAGACTTTCTAAAAAAAATATCATGAGCCCAGCGTTTAGAAGCGTTATTGAAATACCAGAAGGCATTGAATTAAAGGATACACTAGAGGTTACTGGAATCAAAGAAAATAATGGGAACATTCAAATAACAATTACTCAGTATTTCGAAACTCCTGAGGAAAAGGAAAAGAGAATTAAACTATACCAATCTAAACCACTGAAAGGATAAATAAAGCAAGCCCCTTTAAAACAATTGCACTATGAATATAAAGGATACGCTCGACAAACCACTTCCCGAATTAGAAGAGCAAATACAATTCATGCGCAAAGTATGGACCACAGTAGGTACTGATGATGGTCAGGTTTCGATTACTAAAAAAGATTTTGAAATGATGGAAGCAATATTGGGCAGCTTATGCGCAGTAAAATATATTATTAGAACTTAAGTAAGCCCTGATTATTTAATTTTTTTAAAGTAGATCCTCTCCTCTCCCAAACCACACGCAAGATCTTTTGCCTGTTGATCGCTCACATGAAGGGAAAAGCTGTTTACTGAATTGAGGGCAAACCTCACAGGTTCAACGATTAGATAACCATTGTATTTTCGAAAATGAAAATACTTATATCCCTCAAGAATTGAATCATGATAGAGACTAATATTGAATTCCGGTAAAAGCTCATGGGTCATTTATGCCAACTTTAAACCTTAGAATGCAAATAAGATAATTCTACTTTTAAAGACATGATGATTTAAACTTTTTTTAGTATTTTTATAATCCCTAGCGATACCTAACAGTATCTGGTGGATCACAAGAGCCCTCAAGTTAAGGCAACCGGAAAAGGTTGCCTTTTTTTGTTCCGGGGAGCTAACGAG
>DQGZ01000227.1:0-2519 GCA_003531345.1 Alphaproteobacteria bacterium
CGCTCTTCCGATCTCAGTACGAACTCCATCAGTAGTGGTTTTGATAAATTCAACCTTTCACAAACGCTAAAGTCTGACATGCTTGAAGCAGACCTGCTGGCAATCAACGCAATATCTGGAAGGAAGTCTCTTCAAACATCGCTAAAAACCTTAGACAGCATGAGGGGAATAGAAAATAAAATAGCCCACACATTAGATGCGCTTTCCAAAATGTATCAGAGCGCAAAAGAAATTGAAATAATAAATGAATTCAGGGAAACTACAGGTAAGTTTTTTTCACTGACAAAAAATGACCTCAAAATTAGCCTTGAAAGTGGTGCTTCCAGAGATGTATTTCTGGAATTAAAAAGCAAGTTTGATACACTTGCCAAATCGGCAAATGTTACCTTAAACAGGTATTATCTTTTGCAGAATGACGTTATGGAAGAAAAAAAATCCATAGTAGCAGATGCTGTAGAAACCCATAAGGACCTAGTTATTTACACTCAGGTATCAATCTCCCTGATACTGCTTCCGATATTTCTTTTTAGTATAATTCAGGTTTTAAGAGGGTTGAATCAAACATCAAGGAATATATATGACCTTTCCAATGGAAAAACTGACATAACAATAGGAAAGATATCTAATAATGAATTAGGGAAACTCAATCAGTCATCTGCAAGGCTGAAAAATAAAATGATAGAGATATTCAAGCTCTACCAGATAATGGATTACTTGCCGATAAATGTTATAATGGCGGATGCTGAAGATAATTTTAAGATCATTTATATAAACAAAACCACGTATGAAACCTTAAAACGGCTTGAGCATTTTACTGGCATTTCAGCAGATAATGTAGTTGGCAATAATATTGATGTTTTGCAGAAAGCTCCATCTGTTTTCAGGGCTATCCTTGCTGCTCATGAAAAGCTGCCGCATAAAGAAACCATTAATATTGGCACTGAAATTATAGAGCAGAAGGTAAACGCCGTTTATGACCCCAATGGTAAATATCTTGGGCCGATAATCACTTGGAGCTTGATAACCAGCAAGAAGAACCTCGCCTCTAATTTTGAGTCTAGTGTTGGCAGTATTTCAGAAAATATAATATCCTCATCGGAAACACTTACTCAAAGCTCCCGCTCGCTTATCTTATCAAGTGATAAAACATTCAACGACATAAAACAAACTCAAGGTTTTGCTTATAAGGCAAATGAAAGCGTGCAGTCTGTTGCTCATGCCGCAGAGGAGCTTAATTCCTCCATCAATGAAATATTTCAGAATATCAACAAGAACAGGGATGTAGTATCAAATGCTACCGAAAAGGCTGGTCAGGCAGATGAGAAGATAAGAATATTAGAAGAGACCTCTTTCAAAGTAGGTGATGTGGTAGAACTTATCCGTGACATTGCCTCGCAAACCAACCTTCTTGCGCTCAATGCCACTATTGAAGCCGCTAGATCAGGTGAGGCAGGGAAAGGTTTTGCTGTTGTTGCCAATGAAATAAAAATACTCGCAGACCAAACTGACAAAGCAACTCAGGAAATAAGTGGGCAGATAGAAATGATGAAAGATGCCTCAAAAGATACAGTTGAGGCGCTTACTGAAATATCAAAAATAATCAAGGAAATAGAATTCATAACCACTTCAATTGCGGAGGCAATAACCCAGCAGTCAAGCGCTACTTCAGAGATAGCCAGAAATGTTGCTTATGCTTCTGAAAGTACCTCAGCTGTCAGTGATAATATGCTCCAGATAAAGGAGGTTGCTGAAAAGAACCTTGAGAATACTACCAAAATAACAGAGGTAAGCTCACAGCTTAATACGCTTTCTGGCAAGCTGAGTTCTGCTTCAAGAAATTTCCTCAACCAGTTGGAGAATAACTAGTAATAAGCTAAGTTTTTGCTATTGCATTATCACGACAATAGAAATATATATCATTAAATTTATACGCAATTGACATGGCTGAGTTTACACTTCCACAGAATTCAAAGGTTGAAAAAGGCAATTATTTTAAGGCCGAAGGGGCAAAAAATATCAAAAAAGTAAAAATATATCGCTGGGATCCAGAAGGTGAAGGCAACCCACGTATGGATACATATGAAATAGACATTGATGCTTGCGGGCCAATGGTGTTAGACGCACTTATAAAAATCAAAAATGAAGTTGATAGTTCAGTAACTTTCAGGAGAAGTTGCCGTGAAGGAATATGCGGTAGCTGTGCTATGAATATTGGTTCTTCTGCCACTATGGGGCGTGGCTCTAACACCCTTGCCTGCACGTGCAGCATTGAAGAACTTGGCGGTGATGAAATAGTGATAAACCCACTTCCACATATGCCAGTTGTAAAAGACCTAGTGCCTGACCTGAAAGGCTTTTATGCACAGCTTGAATCAATTGAACCTTGGTTAAAAACTAAAGGTGAAGCACCTGCTTCAAAGGAGCGCTTACAATCCCCTGACGATAGGGCAAAGCTTGATGGCTTATATGAATGCATCCTCTGTGCCTGCTGCTCAACCTCCTGCCCGAGCTACTGGTGG
>DQGZ01000227.1:2782-2933 GCA_003531345.1 Alphaproteobacteria bacterium
CTCCTGCCCGAGCTACTGGTGGAATGGTGATAAATATTTAGGCCCTGCGGTTCTGTTGCAGGCCTATAGGTGGATAATCGACAGCCGTGATGAAGCCACTGGTGAAAGGCTTGATGCACTGGAAGATCCCTTCAAGCTTTACCGCTGCCAC
>DQGZ01000198.1 GCA_003531345.1 Alphaproteobacteria bacterium
ATTGAAAAAATTAAATCTGATTTACAAAATGTAATCAGCGCAAAAGAGCTTGTATTTAGCTCTTCTTCTGACGATAATTTTAGCAATACAGAAGACAAAAAAGTGAAAATAAAACTGGAAATATTAGCGGTCACACAAGCCGCTTAAATTTGAATTTGCAAAACTTTTTCTTTGCTTGTTAGCCCCTTTATTATTTCAATTTTTGACTTTGGAATATCAAAATATTCTGCAAAACTCCTTATTAACTCTTGGTTTGCCTTACCCTCTGCGGCTTGTGCTCTCACATAAATTTTATAAAACTCCCTACCCTTTTCATCTCTATCTGAAATTATCTCTATTCTTGGATTTTTAGAATTTGCAGTTACTTTTACCGATATTATTTTCACTTATTTCCCTATGCAAAATTCACTAAAAATTTTGTCTAAAACATCCTCAACATCAATTTTGCCAGTAATTTTGCCGAGGTGATGTGCTGCCATTCGTAAATTCTCTGCGCATAATTCTATAGGCGCTTGTTTTTTTCGGGCAGCAATAAACTCATTTAAAGCATTTTTACATAAATTAAGCTCTGCTTTGTGTCTTGAACGGGTTATTAGGGCATTTTCTGAGTTATCCATTAAATCCCTAAGCCGCCTTTCAATTTCCCTTAGCAAAACATCTAACCCTTTGTTTTTCTTCACCGAAATATTAATCGCCTTATTGTTTTTATATTCAAAACTTGTTTCACGTGAAACAACATCTGACTTAGATATTAATATGATATCCTGCTCATTTATAAGATTTAATATTTCTGGGTTAAAATTGGGAGCTTTACCACATTCCAGCATTGTGATCTTAAAATCAGCTTTTTCAGCTTTTTCTATTGCACGCCTTACCCCTTCCTTCTCTATTCTGTCTTGCGTTTTTCTTATGCCTGCCGTATCTATCAGTATTATGGGGTAACCTGAAATATTCAAATGCACCTCAATAGAATCTCTTGTTGTGCCTGCTATATCTGAAACTATTGCAACTTCGCGCTCACTTAAGTAATTTAATAAGGTTGATTTCCCTGAATTTGGCTCGCCAATTATGGTTGCAACCGCACCTTGCCGCAATTTTTCACCTTTATTGTTATTTACTAAAGCTTCAACTTCGCTAATTATATTCTGCACCTTCTGCTGAACCTGAATATCTAAATCATGCGGAATATCTTCATCGGGAAAATCAACAAATGCCTCAATAAAAGCCATTATCTCTATCACTTGTCTGCGCAAATTCTCAAATTTTTCTGACAATTCCCCCTCTAATTGCCTTATTGCCTGAGCCTTTTGCGCCTTGGTTTCACTGTCAATTAAATCTGATAATCCTTCTGCTTGAACTAAATCAAGCTTGCCATTACAAAATGCTCTTCTGCTAAACTCCCCCGCCTCTGCCAGCCTGAAATTTGGTATACCCCCTAAAACTTCCAGAACTTCTGAAACCACTGCAACGCTGCCATGTAGGTGAAGCTCAACCACATCTTCCCCTGTAAAACTTTTTGGGGATTTGAAATATAATATCAGGCACTCATCTATTGCTTCTTTTGTGTGGGGATTTCTTATTTTGCGGGTCACGGCATATCTTTCCCGAGGCGCAGATATACCAAATATATCAAATACCTGCCCTGCCCCTGAACCAGATACACGAACAACTGAAACCCCTGCCCTGCCCTTACCCGATGATAATGCGAATATGTTTTCCACAAACGATAATACGAATTATATGATGTCTGTTCATATACATCATATAATCATAAAAAAACACTAGATATTTCTATAATTCTAAACTAAATACTAACGGGTTTTATTAGGTTTAAAAAATGGCAAAACAAACTGTTCGTGTGGCTCTTAGGGATGCAATGGCAGAAGAAATGCGCCGTGACAAAGATGTATTTGTTATGGGTGAAGAAGTTGCCGAATATCAGGGCGCATATAAAGTTACGGAAGGTTTATTACAGGAATTCGGAGCTAAGCGTGTGATTGACACACCAATAACTGAACAAGGCTTTGCGGGGCTTGCAATCGGCGCTGCATTTACAGGTTTAAAACCAGTTGTGGAATTCATGACATGGAACTTTGCAATGCAGGCAATTGATCAAATATTAAATTCTGCTGCAAAAACAAATTATATGAGTGGTGGGCAAGTGCGCTCTCCTATCGTTTTCCGCGGCCCTAACGGTGCTGCGGCACGCGTTGGTGCGCAACACAGCCAGTGTTATGCAAGCTGGTATGCTCATTGCCCAGGACTTATTGTTATAGCCCCTTGGGATTCCGCCTCGGCAAAAGGCCTGCTTAAAGCAGCGATAAGAAACCCAAATCCAGTAATATTTTTAGAGAATGAAATATCTTATGGGAAATCATATGATGTGCCAGAAAATGATAATTATACTTCTGGTGATTACTTGGTTGAAATTGGTAAAGCCGCAATAATAAAACAGGGTAATGATGTTACCATTACCGCCTTTTCACTACAGGTTGATAATGCACTTAAAGCGGCAGAGATTCTTGCAGAAGAAGGAATTTCAGCAGAAGTAATTGACCTTAGAACCATCCGCCCGCTTGATAAGGAAACAATTTTGAATTCAGTACGCAAAACTTCAAGATTAGTTGCGGTTGAAGAAGGCTTCCCTTTCGCTGGTGTTACTGCAGAAATTGCAGCAATTGCTATGGAAGAGGCGTTTGATAGTTTAGACGCACCAGTTGAAAGAGTTGCAGGGAAAGACGTTCCCCTGCCCTATGCGGCAAACCTTGAAAAAATGGCATTGCCTCAAATTGAAGACATAGTAAAAGCCGCAAAAAGAGCATGTTACAGAAATAAAGAATAATTATGACAGCCAAAAGTAAAGAAAAAAACGCAGTTTTATTATTACAGGACGGAACAATTTATTTTGGTAAAGGTGTCGGCGCTAAAGGTGCTACGTCAGGTGAAATATGCTTTAATACCTCCATCACTGGCTATCAGGAAATTTTAACTGACCCCTCATATCATAGGCAGATAATCAATTTCACATTTCCTCATATTGGAAATGTTGGAGCTAATAAGAATGATTATGAAAGCAAAAAGATCTATGCAACTGGTCTTATAACCAATTACGAAATAACCCCTGATTCAAATTATCGCTCTGAAGATAATTTTGAAAATTGGCTGATAACGAATAAAACAACAGGTATCTGTGATATTGACACTAGGGCATTAACCGCAACTATCCGCCAGAAAGGGGCGCAGAATTGCATAATAGCCTATGCAGATTCACTAGAAGAAATTGACCTGAACAAACTTGCCGAACAGTTAAGCCAAGTACCTGATATGACAGGGCTTGAACTGGCAAAAGAGGTTTCTTCCAACACATCATACAAATTCCACGAGGCTGATTTTGATTTTGCAGCAAATAACTATACCAACCAAAATGATTTTAAATATAAAGTAGTTGCTATTGATTTTGGTGTTAAGAAAAATATTTTGCGTAACCTTGCTGGTTTAAATTGTGATGTAATTGTTGTTCCTGCACAGTTTTCAGCAGATGAGATATTAAAACTATCACCTGATGGAGTTTTTCTTTCAAATGGTCCGGGAGACCCCTCAGAAACCGCTAAATATGCGGCACAAACCATTAAAAAAATAGTAGATAGTAACATTCCAGTATTTGGTATTTGTTTGGGCCATCAGTTGCTTGGAATTTCTTTGGGTTGCAAAACCGCAAAGCTTAAACAGGGACACAGGGGCGCAAACCACCCAGTCAAGAACCTGCTTACAGGCAAGGTAGAAATAACCAGCCAGAACCACGGCTTTGCAGTTACAAGGGAAAGTTTGGGCAAAGGTGTTATTGAAACCCATATTTCATTATTTGACGGCACTAATGAAGGTATCCAGCTTGAAGGAAAAGACGTATTTTCCGTTCAGCACCACCCAGAAGCAAGCCCAGGCCCTAAAGATAGTCACTATCTTTTCAGCCAGTTTACCTCTATTATGGAAAAAAGGAAAAAGAAAGCCGCCTGATAACCCTTCTTACTCTGACTTTCCTTTTATCGGCATTTTGAATAATACTACATTCCCCCTGCCCCAATATTCTATTGCGCCTGGGTTCATTATGTTAGCAATTGCTATTCCACGACCACTTGGCTCTGTTATGCGCATCGGATCAAAATCAATATACTCCTTAAAGTTAAAACCATTTCCTTCATCTTTGATTATAACTGAATATATGCCTTCCTCATCTTTACGGAATAGCTCCACTGTGACCTTACGTGTTGAATATAATGGATTTTTTATCCTTTCATCTATTTCTACCTCGTAGGTATTTTCTAATAGATGTTTCTTCTTGTTTTCAAAACCAAGTTCAAGGTTACCATGCTCAATAGCATTGACCAGCAATGCAGTTAAACCCATCACATATTTTCCTGGTTCATTACCAAAACGCGCTATATAGTTTGCAAGCTTTCTCGCCTCATTGAACGTTTTTATTTCAAATACACAAGACTTAATATTCTCAATAACAGAATGTAAATTTATAACCTCGCCCTTCAGCCCCTCTGTTTCCCTTTTTTCTTTCAACGCAGACTTAACGATAGAAATAAGCACAGAGTGGGAATAAGGTTTAGTAATGTAGTAATATGCACCAGACTCAATACCTTCTATTGTTTTACTTTCCTGCGCTATCGCTGTTTGCATTATCACGGGAATTTTAGCGGTCTTCGAGCTTGATTTTAGTTTTTTTAATACCTGTATACCATCAATTCCTGGCATCATAATATCTAGCAGAACCACATCTATATGCCCCTCATAATTATCAATAAAGCTCAGCACCTCCGTGCCTGAATAAAAACCTTTTGATTTTATACCTGCTTTTTTCAGGTGCATTTCCAGTATCTCAACATTGGTCGGCTCATCATCAACGCATAAGGCAAACGGAGTTCTTACGGAAACATTACCCTCTTCAGCAGCTAACTTAATTTGATTTTCTATAACCATATTTTTACCCGTTTTTTTGTTCTATTGGCAAAGTAAAGGAAAACACTGCCCCCCCTTCCTCATCATTCCTACACCATATTTCTCCACCGTGCCCATTTACTATTTCCTTACATATTGAAAGCCCAAGACCTGTTCCCCCTGCGCCAGTATTCGTTTTACTACTTTGTACAAATTTATCAAATACTGATTCAAACTCTCCCGAAGGGATGCCTGGTCCTTTATCAAAAACCGACAGAAGCAGGTAATTCCTATTTTCTGTATATTTAATCTTAATATTCACCTCACTATTATAAGGCGAGAACTTAATAGCATTAGATATAAGATTATAAAACACCTGAACAATCTTTTCCTGATCAAAAAATGCTATTAATTTTTCATTAGGCTTTTCAACTTTGATTTTCAGGTTTTTATCTTCAAGGAGTTTTTGCAATTCTGATATTACCGAATTAACGGGCATTTCTACATTATTGAACTGCATGTTAAAATTCATTTTACCAGCTTCTAGCTTTGAAAGGTCAAGTAGGTTATTAAGCAAAGAAAGCAATCTTCTTCCACTGTTTTCTATTTTTTTGAAGTATTTATGCAGCTCCTCCCTTTCGCCCTCAAAGCTTTCCAGTGAACCAAACTCAGCAAAACTTAAAACAGCGTGCATGGGAGTTCTAAGCTCGTGGCTCATATTTGCCAGAAATTCTGTTTTACTTTCATTCGCCCTTTCTGCCAAGGATTTTGCTTTCTCCAGCTCAGATGTTCTTATTTTTACTTTCTCTTCCAGATTTGCATTTGCTTCCTTTACCTCTCCTTCACGGATCTGTATCTGTAGCAGCATTTCATTGAACGCATCCACTAATACACCAAGTTCATCATTACTTTTCTTTTTTACTACAACATTGTAATTTCCTTGGTCTGTAACAGAGCGCGCAGCCATATAAAGACTGTTGATGGGTCTATCAATTATTCTAGAAAAAGTTTGTGATAGAATGAAGGCAACAGCACCCCCAATAAGCATCGCAAGCAATGTATAGCCAAAATATATCTGTATTGCTTTCTTTACATCCCTTAAGTCGGAAATCAGCAATATAGAGCCTATAACTTCTTTTTTCATTTCAATATTTCTGTATATAACCAGCTCATCCCCTACAAAAAAACCTCCTATTTCCATTTTTTCTGGGCACATTGAATTTCTTTGATCCCTGTCATATTTCGCAAATTCCATTCCCGCTATATTATACAGACAAGCCAATTTGACCGATTTTCTAGCCCGTAATGAATCAAGATTTTCTTTTGCGGTTTTATTATCAAAAAACTCTATTGCTGCGGTGCTTCTACTACCGATTATCTCTGCAAGCACTGTCATCTCCTGAACAAGATTCTCTTTTATTCTCTGGCTTGAAAAATATATAAAAAACAACAGGGTGGTAAAGAGTACTGCCAAGCTTGTTATTATAACAATAAATAATATCTTCCGCCTTATGGGAAGCTTCAGAAAAAATTTCTTTAGGAATAATATCACAGCTCAAGACCTTTAAAAGCCTGTATTCTAGCGATAAGACGGCATTTATAATAAAAAACTTTGCTTTTTACTGCCGAGTTTCCAAATAATATTTTAAACTTGTGCTTTTTTACAACTCATAGCTTTTTTAGAAGGCAAGCATCACCATATGAATAAAATCTTACCTTATTCTTTATAGCATGTTCATAAAGGTTTTTTATATTTTCTAACCCCGAAAAAGCAGAAATAAGCATTAACAAGGTTGATTTTGGTAAGTGAAAATTTGTTATAAGCTTATCTACTATTTTAAATTTATACCCTGGATATATAAAAATATCCGTATATTTGGTTTGGGGGGTTAAAATTCCGTCAGTATCAGCGCAGGATTCCAGAGCCCTTAATGAGGTAGTGCCAACACAAATTATTTTTTTCCCAGCCCCTTTGGCTTTATTTATTACCTCAGATGTTTCCCGTGAAACATTTATCAATTCTGAGTGCATTTTATGATCTTTGATACTTTCTGTTTTCACTGGCAGAAAAGTTCCTGCACCAACGTTTAGCGTAACATAGCTAAGCTTTACCCCCCTATTCTGTAGCCGTTCCATTAAACTTGGTGTAAAATGCAGACCAGCCGTTGGTGCCGCAACCGAGCCTTCATTTTTTGCATATATTGTTTGGTAATTATGCTTATCCTCCTCTTTAAGACCTCTCTTTTTTAAAATATAGAGGGGTATTGGTGTTAATCCATAATTATTAAGCTTGTTCAGTAAAACCTCTGAGCTGCCAATGAATTCAATAGTTATTACCCCGTCTTCATTTACTTTATTTATTATAAATTTAAGCTCTTTATTTATTTCAATAACCGCCCCCTTGCAGGCTACTTTTCTTGGGCGACCCAATATATCAAGATTCTGTGTCTCACCCTGCTGAAAATCATATCTTATAAGGTTAAATTGAAATTTTTTTTCACCTATTTTACCTATCAAATAGCTTGGAACTACCTTACTATCGTTGAAAATAATTACATCACCTTCATCAAAAAATTCATCTATCTCAGAAAATATCCTTTCATTGACCTTATTATTCTCATCAAAATATAGTAACCTCGATGAGTCTCTCGGGTTGGCAGGAGTATCTGCTATCAACTCATTTGGTAGGTCAAAGTTAAAATCATTGATTTTCATTTTTATAAATCTCTGGAAAGTCACTAATTATGTTGCTATTTGGGTAGTTTTTTATTTTATTTAATGTGTCTTCCTGTTTAAAGGTCCAGTAATATTTTACTATTTCTGAGTTATTTATTCTTTCAAGCTCACATTCTTTATTAGGAATAAAAATACTATTACCAATTTTCTTTTGTAACTTTATCAAATACTCTTCATAGGAATTTTCTTTTAACTCACTGAATAATATTCCTATTTTAATGTCTTT
>DQGZ01000088.1 GCA_003531345.1 Alphaproteobacteria bacterium
TGTGCTCTTCCGATCTCCATGTCATCTGATTTTCGTGGTTTTTTTATTGTCTAGGCAACTATGGCATTATAAACTATAACCCCCTTTGGTTCAAGCTTTTGTTTTTTAGGTTTTTCTTGCCTAAACTTAAGAGATTCTTAGTTGCCTAGGCCAAACAATTTTATTTGTTTCTTGCCTTGTGATATTTTTTAAGGTATAAACCGCACTCAAAAATACTGCATGACTGGTTCATATAAGTTTAAACACAAGCACCTTCTGGATATAAAAACCCTCAGCCGTTCTGATATTGAGCACATATTAAGCCTTTCTGAGAAATACATCAAGCAGCCCAACAAGCCTATTAAGAAAAGCAATATTCTTGAAGGTAAAACTCTGATTAACCTGTTCTTTGAAAACTCTACCCGCACTAGAACCAGTTTTGAACTGGCTGGTAAGCGTTTGGGGGTAGATGTTATAAATATGGACGTTGATACTTCATCCGCTAAAAAAGGTGAAACATTGATAGATACGGCGCTAACCCTAAACGCAATGCACCCAGATTTCATAGTGATAAGGCATAGTGAAAGCGGTGCGCCAGAATTACTCTCCCAGAAATTAAATTGCAGCGTAATAAACGCAGGTGATGGCTGGAACGCTCACCCAACGCAAGCCCTGCTGGATGCACTTACCATAAAGAGGAATGTGGGTAGTTTTAAGAATTTACAAGTGGTTATAGCGGGGGATATTCTGCATAGCAGGGTTGCCCGCTCCAATATACAATTGTTAAATAAAATGGGTGCAAAGGTGAAAGTTGCAGCGCCACGCACTTTGCTGCCAAGCGGCATAGAAAAGCTTGGTGTTGAGGTGTTTGATAACCTTGATGATGCGATTGTGGATGCTGATATAGTTATGATGCTGAGATTGCAGAAGGAGCGCATGAGCGGTGCATTCATACCATCTGGTCGTGAATATTTTTATTATTTCGGGCTAGATGAGCGTAAGCTTAAAAAAGCCAAGAAAAATGTTTTTGTAATGCATCCAGGGCCAATAAATAGAGGTGTAGAAATAGCCAGTGAAATAGCGGATGATATCAACCACTCACTAATATTACAGCAGGTGGAAATGGGTGTGTGTGTAAGGCAGGCTATATTGGAGGCTTTAGTATGAAAAATAGTCCAAAATTTTATCACCCGAAGCAATATGAGGGCAAGCAGCAAGCTATGCACTTCATAAATGCCATAATAATTGACCCCGAAACTGGCTATGAAGGAAAAGGTGAGTTGTTAGTTGAAGATGGTATAATTAAAGAATTTTCAAAAACTAAAATAACAAAACTAGCTAAAAACTGCCAAAAAATTGACTGCGGTGGTAAAATTATAGCGCCAGCGTTGGTAGATGCGCAAGTACATACTGGTGAGCCAGGCGGTAATTATAAAGAGAAGATAGAAGATACATCAAGGGCAGCAGTAGCGGGTGGTGTTGGTACCATTGCGCTGATGCCAAACACGGAGCCATGCGTGGATTCAACATCAATGGTAGAATTCATAAAGAACCGTGCGGCAGAAAAATCATATTGTGATGTTGCAATATTTGCAGCCGCAACAAGCAATATGGAGGGAAAAAACCTAACCGAAATGGGCTTGCTTAAAAAAGCAGGGGTAAAAGGTTTTACAGACGCAAATAACTATATTCAAGATACACTGGTATTTAAAAGAGTGTGTGAATATGCCCGCAATTTTAATATGCTGGTTGCACAAACTCCTCTGGATAGTTACTTAAGCTCAAATGGCATAATAAATGAAGGTGAAATATCAGCTCGCCTTGGTGTTGCTGGTATAAACAGTGTGGCAGAAAAAATTGCATTGCAAAGAGACCTCGCAATAGCAGATATAACTAATGTTCGTTACCATGCATATAACGTCTCAACTGAAGATTCAGTGGAGATATTAAAAAATAATAAAAACAAAAATATATCATCATCAACCTCAGTGAACCATATATCACTAACTGAAGATGAGGCGCTGAACTATAGAACATTTGCAAAGATACAGCCGCCGCTAAAAACTAATAAAGATAGAAAAGCGGTAATAAAAGCTCTGAGAGATGGGGTGATTGATTTTATTGCAAGCAAGCATGCAGCCAAGTCAGAGGATCAGAAGCGCCACCCTCTCTCCTCAGCGGAGTTTGGTGCGGTAGGTCTAGAGACATTCTTTGCAGCAACTTATACCATATTATCACAAAATCGCTTCAAACTGGCTGATATATTCCGTCTAGTGTCATTAAATCCCGCAAAATTCCTTGGTTTTAAGAATAAAGGCGCTATAAAGAAAGGAAATGTTGCAGATTTGATAGTAATAGATATAAATAATGAATACGTCCTAACTAGAGATATGTTGTCAGGCAAGGGGGTTAACACTCCGTTTGATGGCAAAAACTTGAAAGGAAAAATAATACAAACATATATTTCAGGCAGGTTGGTTTATGAAAATGAATAGAATAGCGGTGTTACTGGCATTTACTGCTTTAAGCGCGTCCTCGGTTTTAGCGCAGGATGCTTCACAGCCACTGGTAACTCAGGGTATAAGTGAGGGAACTCAGTCTTTTGACTCATCCGCTCAGTTGAATGCGCAGCCAACTCCACCAGTAATGCAGCCTGTTGAAGCTCAGGTGCAGCCAGTGCCTGCTGCTGTTCAGCCAGTAAGTAATGTGGCAAGAAAAGTCATTAGGCAGGCAAGGAATTATGTTTTTCCTTCTTCAGCACCTAAAAGTATGAGCAGCACCTACAAGCAGGACGTTTCAAAGCCATTTAATGAGAAGGTGGGTGAGTATCAACCAGTTGACTACCGCTCATCTGGTAATAATCCTACGTCATCTGCAACATATATATCTGATACTCAGGTAACAACATCTGGGGCAGCTTCTAATATTCAGCAATATAGAAATAACCGGAGTGCAGGCTTGGGTTATGTTGCAACCCCTGGTAAGTCTGAAAATTTTGAGGTGGTTAACCCTAATGTTAGCGCTACTTCAACAACCAACCCTATAGCTACTAAAAATGCAGATTACAGGGATGGTGGTTCTGCGCCAACACAGCCAGTCAGCCGTTTGACTATTTTCCCCTCCAGTGGTTCAAAAGTTATTCGTGAAGATATTAGACAGCCCTCACTAGGTGAACAAAAGGTTGAGCAGCCTGCTGCGCCAGATAATTACTGGCGAAATCCTAACCAAAGACCATATGATGGTCAGGTTGGAAATGGCGGTGCCAGCAGAGACATAAACCCTGTTAGTAAAGGGTCCTTTTTTTTTTCAAGCAGATCAGAATAACCAAAATATAAACACAGAATCAGTTCCAAGAAGTATGTATTCAGGGCAGGTTGCTGCTTCACCTTATGATGGGGGGGGCTCATCAGTTGTGGTTCGCCCTTTAGGCGTAGCCTCAAACAATGTTCCAGAATTTATTCGGGATGAAGCTTTACTTGGTGATGAATCAAAATCTCTAGTTGAAGTAAAACCATTTAAACCTCAAAGTAACAAAGTAGCTGGTTTATCAAGTGAAAATAGCAGGCAGGCAGTTGACCGTGAAATTTCTGTAAGCCAAAATAAAATTATAAAAAGAACTGGCAGTACAGAAAAACAATCATTCCAAAATTATCGCAGTGTTGGTGGTATGGAATATTATCTGGCAGAAGCTTATAAGAATAACCCAGAAATAAATGCAGCAAGGGCTCAGTTAAAGGCGGCTGACGAAGCTTTGCCACAGGCTTATTCAGGCTTTTTACCTGACCTAAGCTATAATCTGAACAATACTTATACAAAGTCAGGTTTCCAAAATTCTTCAACCCGTGAGAAATTTTATACTAATGGCAACTCCCTTGAGTTAAGGCAGGAATTATTTGGTGGTGGTGAAAGTACTTATGCAATTAAAGCTGCCCTTGATAGAAGGGACGCCGCAGAAAGTCAGATGAAATTCATAGAGCAAAGATTTTTTCAGGAAGCCATATCCGCATATGTGAATACAATATTTTCTAACAAAATATATGATCTGGCGAAGAAAAATGAAAAAACCTTAGAAGAGCAATTAGTTTCAACTCGTCAGCGTTATGTAGTGGGTGATGCAACCAAAACAGACGTTGCACAATCAGAAAGCAGATATGCAACCGCAAGGTCAAATACAATGCAGGCTTATAATGATTCGGTTATTGCTCGTTCAAACTTTAAAAGAATATTCTTGAAAGAAGTTCCTAGCAATCTCCAGATGCCAACTAATCTGCCTGAAATTCCTGATTCATTAAGCAAGGCTTTTAGTAATGCTGCAAAAAGTAACCCTGAATTGAAAAGGTTTGCCTCTGAAAAGTCTCAGCGTGAGAATGAGGTTGAGCAGGCAAAAGCCCAGCTTTATCCTCAGATTGATGCGGTTGCTTCAATGAGTGAAAGAGAGTCGGTAACGGGAACTAACCTTTTTGCAACTGATCAAGATTCAGTTACACTGAATGTTACAATACCTATATATGATGGTGGTTTAACCTATTCTCGTGTGCGTGAAACGCAAGACAGGCGCAGGCAGGCAGGGTTTGCTTATGAGGGACAGAAAAACATCTTAAGGGATAATATTGAGCGTGCATGGCAGCAGGTGGAATATACTACGAAAAATATCCAGCTTTCTAAGGAGTCTTTAGTCGCAGCGGAATTTGCAGTTCAAGGTATAAGAGAGGAACAGAAGGAAGGTGCAAGGCTTATACAGGATATTCTTGATGCTGAAAGAGAAAGGTTTCAGGCAGAAATTTCATATGCCAGGGCAATACGTGATAGTGTTCTTTCAATATATAACCTGAAAAACACAATCGGAGAATTAACTGCAAGTGAGTTAAATTTACCTGTTGCAAATTATGATACAAAAGAGCATTTTGAAAAGACCAAGTTCAAATTTTTTGGTTACTAAAATTTTTATAAAATGTTCAAGCGAAAAAAAAACAGCAATCAGGAACAGCCTCAGGAAGACAGCGTTGACAGTATTTTAAGTAAAATTAAAAATGTTGTCTCAGGAAAGGAAAATGTAAAGATAGATGATGAGGATGTCACTTCAAAAAGAAGGCAGGTCAAGGAGGTTGTTGAAGAGGAAGAACCTTTGGAGTTAACTGAGATAGTAGGCGGTGATGAAACTAATGAGAATAATGAAGCGGTTGAAGAGGCTTCTATTCTTGAGAAAATTTTAGAAGGGCTTTCTCCAGAAAATCTTGAAACTACATCTTCTGAAACTTCAGAGCAGGCTAATGTCGAAGAAGAAGGCTTTGTTGATGTTTTAAAGCAGATAGATGAAGAGTTTGAGGCAAGTAATCTGCAAATTGATACGCCTGACGAAGCTATTACATCTGGTAATGTTGCAGAAGAGGTTCTGGAAGTTACAAGTGTTACCCAAAATATAATTGAAGAAACTAATTTTGATATAGAATCAGAGCTTGCCAAAAATAATCTTGAAGATGAAATAGTTGAAGATAGTATCGGTGAGGTAATGGAAGAAGAACTGGAAAATGATGAGTTGCCTCCAGTTGTAGAGGAAAGACCAGAAATAATACAAAACCAAACAGCTAAGCAGATGGTAGAAGATATAAATGTAAAACAGGCTGTTGTTTCAGATGAAGTAGCTCTAAAAGCAACTGCTTCCATAAAACAATTGGTAGACAGTATACCAAAACCAAAAATAGACTCGCCATCTTTTGCTAGTGGTGCAACTTTGGAAGACCTAGTATTGCTATCATTAAAGCCAATGCTTAAAGAATGGCTTGATAAAAACCTTGATGTCATAGTGCGTGATATTGTTCAAAGGGAAATCAGAAAGCTTATCCCGCGTGAATAAAAAACAAGCTGGTTATAAATTAGGGGTGTTTGCTGAAACATTTACCTGTATTTACCTGATTTTTACTTTTCATAAAATTCTTGCCCGCAGATATAAAACAA
>DQGZ01000163.1 GCA_003531345.1 Alphaproteobacteria bacterium
TTTTTATATTGCTAATTCTTGTTTCGGGGGGCTGGTTTTATGGGTTTGCCCGTTTTTGGCAATTCACCAGCTTTCAGCTGAAATAAGGCAGAAGCAACTGGTTCTGGGTTTTTCAATGATATTTATTTTATTTCACCTGATACAATCTTCGGGAGTTTATATTCCTTATTTTAATCTCTCTTACTCAGAGCCCTTGTCGCAACTTTATAATATTAGCCAAAAAGATATATCAATAATACTCACTTTATTAGTGGCCACTGGCGGTATCATCTGCTTCCGCATTGCCATGAATGGTGTATTAAGTAATGATTTTTT
Organism: Alphaproteobacteria bacterium; assembly: GCA_003531345.1. Taxonomy (GTDB): domain Bacteria; phylum Pseudomonadota; class Alphaproteobacteria; order Rickettsiales; family UBA8987; genus UBA8987. Next base: position 316 of record DQGZ01000163.1, read on the forward strand.
TAGGCTTTCACGTAAGCCTTTATTTATTGGTATATCAGGTGATTCAGGTTCAGGTAAAGACACTCTGGCACAAAGCCTGATAGAGCTATTAGGTAGAGAGTCAGTTGCCCATATTTCAGGTGATGATTACCACAACTGGGACAGAAACAGGCCAATGTGGCAGGTTCTAACTCACCTGAATCCAGAAGCTAATGATCTTGAGAAATATAAGCAGGATTGTTTAAGCCTGTTTTCTGGTAGATCAGTTCGCTCCCGCCATTATGACCATAATTCAGGTAAAATGACCAAGCCAATAATGGTCAAGCATAATGACATTGTAATTACTTCTGGTTTGCATGCTCTTTATAGCAACTCACTGCTAGAAAAGTATGATGTTAAAATATTTCTCGATATGGACGAGGATCTACGCCGCTACCTAAAAATAAACCGTGATGTTTTAAAACGTGGGCATAGTTTAGAGAAGGTTATGGCCTCAATTAATGCCAGAGAAAATGACCGTAATAAATACATTCTCCCACAAAAAAACAATACTGACATGGTAATAAAAATATTGCCCAGTAAGCCGCTAGACTTAAGTGACGCTTGCTCAAAAGAAGTGCCGCAGAATTTTAAGCTGGAAGTTGTATTGAATAATTTTACATCCGTAGATAATATAATAAAAACTTTAATATCCTACGCTGGGTTGGAAGTTGATGTTGAAGAAGTGGGTGGTAAAAAGAAAATAATAATCAATGATACTAAAATTACTTCGGAAGACGTTGCTGCGTGCATTAAAAAACTTATTCCTAAAATTGATGATCTAATAAGCGTGCAGCCTGTTTGGTCATCTAATGCTACGGGTTTGATACATATATTTATCCTTAACCAGATAGTAAATTCACTAAGAAAAAGGTTGGTATGAAAATAAATAATCAGGATATTTTGAAACTCAAGCCAGTAGCAGTTATCTTTGACCTTGATAATACCTTGTATGACTATGAGAGGGCTCATAATGCTTCAATAAAAGCAGTTTGCAACAAGGTTATAAAAAAGCTTAACCTTACTGAAGCTCAGTTTTACCAAGCATTCAAGGAGGCAAAAAAACAGATAAAGGAAACTCTGGGGGAAACCGCAAGTTCACACAGCAGGCTTTTATATTTTCAAAGAATGCTGGAGATAATAGGTTTGCGCTCACAGGTTCTAATGGCGTTGGAATTTGAGCAGACCTATTGGAATACATTTTTAAACACTGCTGAAATTTACCATGATGCAAAAGAATTCCTTGATGATTTACGAATAGCAGGAATTCAAACCGCATTACTGACAGACCTTACCGCCCAGATACAATTCCGTAAAATATCCTACTGGGGGCTGGACAGGTATTTTGATAATATAGTTACCAGTGAAGAAGCTGGAACTGAAAAACCTCACAGGAAAGGTTTTGAGTTGGTAATGAAAAAGCTTGGTAACCCTGTTGGTCAGGGCGTTATATGGATGGTGGGTGATAATCTTGAAAAGGACATTGCTGGCGCAAAAACAGCTCTTAACTGCTATACCATATTGAAGCAAACAAACGCAAACTATAACTCATCTCAAATAGTTCCTGATGCTGAATTTAATGAGTTTATGGATATAAGAGCCTGTTTAAAGTCTTTTTGTTAACTGCTTTAGGAGTTAAATTTATGACTTCATATTTTGGTTCTGAAGTGCTTTAGCTACTTTAGTTACTAACTCTCTAGGGGCATTAGATATGATAAGATTACCCCCTTTAAATTCAGTTTTTATATCCGGGTATTGTTGAGACATTTTATCAGTTATAGGATCAAATAATTTCTTTTTCTGCACATCATTTGTAAATCTACCAGATGGTTTTAGCCTGATTTGAAATGTTTGAGCCTTTTCATCTAAAGCAATCTGATCGTAAGGTTTAAATATTTCGGGTTTAACGGCAATTTCAAGCCTTAGCGTTCTTGAATTGCGTTCGCAAGTTTCAGAAATTACTTTTTCTAATGTAACCTCCCTAGCCTCCGCTCTTCTTTTTAATAAATTTTGTACAAAGTTAGGAGAATTTTCTACAGTAATTGAACCATCTTGTAAAACATTTACAGCTATTTCAGATTTATATTCACTTGAGCCAAGAATATCTGGGTATAGTTTTCTTATCTCTGCTAATTCCTGCTCAATATCTTTTTCATTTGGATGGAATTTTTTCTTTGATGCCTCTTGTTTAATTTTTTCTATGGATTTTGCATCAGGGTTTTTGCCAAGTTTTTCGATTTTCTCCTGAATAAAGGCTTTTCTCATTTCGTTTTGAAGATGTGATTTAATCACATCTCTGCTTATCTCAATTAAAAATATGCCACTTTCTTGAGCTGTTACAACATTCATTTCATCATTTAATAGTGCTGTAGAATTATGCTCTCTAAATTTTAGGATAGGTTCAATTCTACTGAGAAAAATATCAAATTCGTCTGCTGTTTTTTTATTGGCAGCTTTTATTTCTTTGTCAGTTCCAACTTTTCTAAGGTCAGCACTTGCTTCACGTGCTTCCGTAATTATGGAAGCAAGTTCAGCAAGGTTCAACTTTATTACTCTTTTTCCAATTTGGATCTCTGAATCATTTATTTGTACCCCAAGTTCCCATTCATAAGGTGAATTTACTTGTTTTGAAACATGGTCAGCAACAAATAGCAGGTCACTTAGCTTATCTAGTCTTGGGTCATAACCTTTATCATGGTAATATGGGCTATTAATATTGATTGTTCCCATTATGTTATTCAATTGCTCAAATAATGTTTTGCCATCCACAGAAATGCTAGGTATTGCAGACATTTCCCTGATTTGCAATAATGATAGTAAAGTTGGGAATCCTGAACCATAAGGGTTATTAAACTCTTTATCTGTTATATCTTCTATCGGCCCTAGAATTAGGGATTTTCTTTTTCTTGTATCTGCAATAACTTCACCACCGATAGCTACTCGGTTCATCATTTCTACTGCATCTTCAATGGTCTCAAAACCATTTTGAGATATTTTATCTTTTTCAGCCTGCTTAAACCTTTTCGGGTCAATCTTCAATTCTGGAAAATACTCAGTAAACAAAGAGTTTAATTTTCTTATATTTTCTATTTCTAAGGTTCCTCCTCCTATTATAAATGGTTTTCCATTTCCTCCGTCATCATACATACCAACTATAGATGAAACCCTGCCCATTTGATTGTAATGTAATCTAAGAGTTTCTTTGTCCGTAGTTCCTATCTTCATAAGAACATCCTCTAAAACTTTTAGTGGGGCTAAGCACTTTTCATATGGAATTTGTAGATTTTCTATATCTTTAGTTAAGTCTAGCTTTCCTCTCGTTAGTTGGTTTACTCTCTTGATTAAATTTAGACTTGTATAATCGCCTCTTTCTACAAGCGTTTCTGTTTTGGCTCCATTATGAAGAGGGGCGTTTCTATTCACAGTCCTGCCTTTTCTATCAACTCCCCAAATATCAGATAAAATTTGATTGTTTTCTTTATTTGGATTTTCCCTTAGTTTTTTTTGAAGATTATTGATTTTATCAATAATCTTAAGTTCTCTTTCCACCAATAACTCTTCCGCTGAAGTTATAGC
>DQGZ01000169.1:0-175 GCA_003531345.1 Alphaproteobacteria bacterium
GCCAGTAATAATGCTTAAACATTCCTGTTTCATTTGGGTTTGGCGCCCCCATTATGTTAACCAAAACCTCAATTGCTTGCTCATAATTTTGCGGTAATGTTTGGTAAAGAGCATCTGAAATTAGCTGAGTTCTGGCTTTTAACTCAAGCGGCTTATAATTATCAGCAACTATTTT
>DQGZ01000169.1:420-543 GCA_003531345.1 Alphaproteobacteria bacterium
CTTATAATTATCAGCAACTATTTTTCTAAATTTTTTAGCATTAAAACCATCACAAACTGGCTCAATTTTTTCAATAAGAATATCTGCAAGGTTTAAGCCAAAATAATCTTTGAGTTTTATATT
>DQGZ01000169.1:847-2539 GCA_003531345.1 Alphaproteobacteria bacterium
TATCTGGTCACGCAGACTTGCGGCCCGTTCAAAGTCAAGGTCGGCGGCGGCGGCGTGCATTTTTTTGCGCAGGTCTTCAATTGAAACAATTTTATTTTTACCCTTAGCGGCTGCCCTTGCCTTTTCTTCAGAAGTTAGTGCATCTGCCCGTTCTTTTACCCTCTTTTCATCTTGTATCGCTTTTGAAATAAGCTTGCTGATGGTAGTTGGCGTGATGTTATGCTTAGTATTGTAAGCCACCTGTATTGCCCGCCTTCTGTCAGTTTCTTCTATCGCTGCTTTTATTGCTGCTGTCATAATATCCGCATACATTAGCACCTTACCTTCACTGTTCCTTGCTGCACGGCCAATAGTTTGGATAAGCGCAGTTTGTGAGCGTAGGAAGCCAGCTTTGTCAGCATCTAATATTCCTACCATTCCACATTCGGGAATGTCTATTCCCTCACGAAGTAGGTTAATACCAATTAGAACATCAGTAACGCCTTCTCTAAGTGCAGAGATGATTTCCACCCGTTCCAAAGTATCAACATCTGAGTGAAGGTAGGCAACTTTCATGCCTATTTCCTGCATATATTCGGTTAAGTCTTCCGCCATTTTTTTGGTTAGCGTTGTAACCAGAACTCTAAAGCCTTTTTTGATAACCTCTTTTGCCTCGTGAATAATATCATCAACTTGGTTTTTGCATGGCTTGATGATGATTGGTGGGTCAATTAGCCCAGTTGGGCGGATTATCTGCTCAACAATTTCACCATTAGCTTTTGCAATTTCATGCGCGGCTGGTGTTGCGGAAACATAAATTGTTTGCGGGCGCATTTTTTCCCATTCCTCAAATTTAAGCGGGCGATTATCAAGTGCTGATTTTAAACGGAAGCCGTGTTCTACAAGGTTGGTTTTCCTTGCCCTATCACCATTATACATACCACCGATTTGCGGTACTGTTACATGGCTTTCATCAATGAATAATAGTGCATCATCAGGCAGGTATTCAAACAGAGTTGGTGGTGGCTCACCTTCTTTTTTACCTGACAGATAGCGGGAATAATTTTCTATACCTTTACAGGTTCCAGTTTCCAATATCATTTCAACATCAAACTCGGTGCGCTGCTTTATGCGCTGAGCTTCAACCAGCTTATTTGCATGCTCAAACTCTTTTATTCTTACCTGCACTTCTTTTTTTATCAATTCCACCGCTTGCAATAAAGTTGGGCGAGGCGTTATGTGGTGCGTATTGGCAAAAATTGTTACTCCTTCAAGGTTTTGAATTTTTTTGCCAGTTAAACTATCAAATTCATAAATTTCTTCAATGTCATCCCCGAAGAAGCTTAACCGCCATGCAACATCATCATAGTGGCTGGGAAATATATCCAGCACATCACCTTTGATGCGGAATGTACCACGGACAAAATTATTATCATTTCTGGTATATTGTAGCTCTACCAGTTTGGTCATTATTTCCCGCATTGGCGTTACTTCACCTTTTTTTATCTTGAAGGTCATTTGCAAGTAAAGCTCTGGGCTGCCTAAGCCGTAAATACACGAAACAGACGAAACCACTATAACATCACGCCGCTCAATCAGTGAGCGAGTTGCAGAGTGGCGCATACGGTCAATCTGTTCGTTTATTGCGCTATCTTTTTCAATAAAAGTATCAGTTTTGGCTATATATGCTTCGGGCTGGTAATAGTCATAATA
>DQGZ01000004.1 GCA_003531345.1 Alphaproteobacteria bacterium
AATAGAAAAAGAAATTAAATATTTCTATCTCTGTCAAGCATACCAATAAATAACGAACCATTTTATCGCATAAATTCTATTTAATTTCAATATGTTAATCATCAAGAAAAACCTTGCATAAATTTAATACAGTATTATAAGTTCACCCTTTCACAAACGAACAGTTTGAATGACCTTACACAGCATCAGGAATTTCTTTTTCGGAAAACCACTAGACCCTCTTGATACCAAAACCAGAAGCCATATTGCACTGATTGCCTTTTTTGCATGGATAGGCTTGGGTGCGGATGGTATATCCTCCTCATGCTATGGCCCTGAAGAAACCTTTCTTGCCTTGGGAACACACACACCACTTGCCATAATACTTGCGCTGGCAACTGGTATCACAGTATTTTTAATTGCATTTTCCTATAACCAGATAATTGAACGCTTCCCAACTGGCGGTGGCGGCTATAAGGTTGCATCTGCACTGCTGGGGCCAAAGGCAGGACTGGTTGCTGGCTCCGCACTGGTAATTGACTATGTTCTTACTGTTTCCATTTCTGTTGCTGCTGCAGTTGACGCATTATACAGCTTAACGCCAGATAAATATGAGATAAACCGTATCATTTCAATAATGCTACTTATCGGTTTACTTACCTATATGAATCTGCGTGGGTTGAAGGAATCCATAAAGATATTAATGCCGATATTCCTAGGCTTCATCATTACCCATATAGTGCTTATAAGTTATGGCATATTTGGCCATTCATATGGGCTGGGGGATATTGTTAATAATGCAGTTGAAGACACTAAAATGACTGCCGAGCAGATAGGCGTTTTTGCTGGTGCGGTAATATTACTTAAGGCATTCTCATTGGGCGGTGGTACTTACACTGGTCTGGAAGCCGTTTCAAACAGTATGAATACTCTGGCTGAACCTAAAGTAAAAACCGCAAAATTAACCATGATGGCGCTTGCATCATCCCTTGCGTTGATGGCGATGGGTATAATAACCATATATTTACTATGGGATGTACAAAAAGTTGAAGGGCAAACGCTTAACGCTACTGTATTCCTTAAAATAACCAGCCACTGGGAATTATTCGGTTATAATATTTCTGAAGCCTTTGTGTTCATGGTAATGTTGTTTTCTGCGGGGTTATTGTTTGTTGCAGCCAATGCTGGCTTTATAAGTGGCCCAAATGTACTTGCAGCCATGGCATCAGACCGCTGGCTGCCTGCACAGTTCAGCTCCCTTTCAAGCCGTTTGGTAACTCGTAATGGCATAATGCTGATTGCCCTTGGCGCAGCAATATCAGTTATACTTACTGGCGGTAAGGTTCATACACTTGTCGTATTATACTCTATCAATGTATTTATCACCTTCTGCCTTTCACTAAGCGGCATTACACTGGAAAATATCCGTGAACGTAACAAACGCAAAAACGGCTATAGAAAAATAATAGTTCCTTTCATGGCACTTATTGTTTGTACCATAATACTTATAGCCACTACCACTCTCAAATTCTTTGACGGCGGCTGGATGACCATCGGCATAACTGGCATGCTTATTGCCACCTGTTTATACATCAAAAATTATTACCGCAGAACAAATATGATGATAGCACGGCACGAACGTGACCTTGAAATGCAGTTCAATGAAAGCCTTAACGTAATGGAAATATGCCCACAGCTTAAGCCTGATGAAAAAACCGCAGTTATAGTTGTTAATGAGTCTTCAGCGAGCGGTTTACATGCCCTGAAATGGATAAATGACACTTTCCCTAACCAATTCTATAATTTTGTTTTTGTTGCCGTAGGAGAGATAGACACACATGACTTCAACCATGATGAGGAAATGAAAAAACTAAGGCATGACACCAGACTTACCTTAAAAAAATATATTGATATAACTCGCAAATCTGGCTTCCCTGCTGAATATGAGATAAATTTCTCCACTGACCTGCTAGGGAAAATGACTGAGATGGCTGAAGGTATTGTTGAGCGTTACCCGAATTCTGTTTTCTTCTCTAACAAAATAATAAATGAGAAAGACAACCCGATACTTCAGGTGCTGTATAACCAGATAGCCTATATCCTGCAACGCCGCCTGCACAACCGTGGAATAAACATGATAGTAATTCCGTTCAAGGTTTAGTTGAGTATATTTAGTATCAGTGGTTATTACTAGACCTCTTTGACAACCAACTTACCGCATAATATTTTTTGCTATAAACTTCAAATAATTATCGTCATTGTTAGCGAGCAACTCCCGTTACCGTCATTGCGAGGAGTGGGCAAAGCCCCGACATGGCAAACCATTCTTGGAAGCCAAATTCACTTTAGAATGATATACTACATTCTTACGAGCAAGACTTACCAGCCGATGGATTGCTTCGCCCAAGCGCTCGCAAGGACTCATTGGTACTACAAAAAGTTAACAAATCGTTAAGGTTATCAATATTTCACGCTGCAACCATATGGGTCAGTTACTGGAGTGGTAATTTTTTTGCCAGCAATGAGTTCGTCTAAAGCTTTTGCAACATAATTCTCGGCCTTTTCAACATCCATTGAGTCAGCGCTGGCTATAGAATCAATGGCGCCCGCATAGGCAAGCTTGCCTTCTTTATCCACCACGAACATATGCGGAGTGGTTTTTGCACCATAAGTTTTTCCTATAATACCTTCTGCGTCCAAAATTATATGATCAGCTTTTGATTTCTGCTCCTCAAATGTTTTTTGCGCCTCTTTATCAGATGACTGATAACCCTGCTTACCACGAGCTGAAGATAATATGGAAACCCAGACTATCTGCTTTTCATTTTTATCATTCACAGCTTCAGTATATTTTTTTTGGATGGTCTGCATATTGTTTGATTCGTAATGTTTTTTAACGAACGGGCACTCAGGGTTTGTCCACTCAAGGACCACCAGCTTACCTTTTTGTGCAGCTAATGAAAAATCATTTCCTTTGATATCTTTCGCAGTGATTTCAGGAGCTGACTCACCTACAACTGGGAATTTTGGTTTTGCCGCCGCATCAGTTTTTATGCCTTCAGCGTTTGCTGTTGAAGAAAATAGAACAAATATTGCGGTGGTTAGTGTCAGGAATTTTTTCATGAAATGGTTAAAATAAGTTACAAACCATAAGTAGTAAAAATAAATTTTATTTCAAGCAGAGTTATTTTAGTTTCGTCATTACTGAACCTGCCAGCCTCACGGCAATTAAATCTTCTCCTCGTAAAACTGCTCACCTATAGTAATTTTCTCCCTTCCGTTCTTTTCTCGCCATTCATTGGTATCACGTAGGGAGTAAATGCACCCGCAATATTCCTGCTTGTAGAACTCCTCACGCTTGGCGATGTCATACATGCGCGCGCCACCACCTTCTTTGCGCCAGTTGTACGTCCAGTAAGTTACTTCATTATTTAAAAGCTGTGCTGCTTTTAGTCCACTCTGGTTTATCTGGTTCATATCCTTCCACCTAGAAATGCCAAGTGAACTGGTAAATACCTTAAAGCCATTTTCCTTTGCATAAACGGCAGATGCAACAAAACGCATGTCAAAACACATTGAGCATCTGCGCCCACGCTCTGGGTCACGTTCCATACCCTTGGCTTTTTCAAACCAGTTCTGCACGTCATAATCAGCATCTACGAAGGGAATATTTAATTTTTCTGCATAACGGATATTCTCATTTTTCCTTATGTCATATTCTTTTTTTGGGTGAATGTTTGGGTTATAGAAAAATATTGTCAGGTCTATCCCCTGTTTTACCATTGCCTCTATTACCTCACCGCTGCAAGGCGCACAGCAGGAATGAAGCAGAACCCTATTTTCACCATTTGGAACTTCCAGTTCTATTTCTGGTCGGTTATCAAGAATTTCCTGTGGTATGGTAATTTTCATATGCAATTTGTAGTTAAAAATATATAAAAATCAATAGGTTCTATATATTCAATTAAAGATTTTCTTAAGCCATGACAATTTAATTGAAAATATATTAATTTTTAGAGGTGCGTCAGAAAAAAATTCAGGGTTATAAAAGTAGTACGGCTCACGGAGATTTCTTTATCACTTCTATTGATTAACTGGCAACTCCAATTTGCCCAACTTGTTTTTTTGCATTTTCCCATGGTTTTCCAACTTCAGGTTTGCCAAAATAATAACCCTGCATATAGTCAACGCCTAGTTCTATCAGTTTCTTTGCGACCTCACCATTTTCAACGCATTCAGCCACAGTCTTAAGCCCGTAAGACTTATTAAAATCAATCAATGATTTTATGAATATCAGGTTCTCTTTATTATCCTCAAGCCCTAATATATAGGAGCCATCAATTTTTACATAATCAACCGAAAGTGAGCGGAGTTGACGGAATGAAGTGAAGCCCACGCCAAAATCATCCAAAGCTACACTACAACCTAAAGCCTGCATTGATGCGGTAAAATAAGCAGTTTTTCTTAAGTCTTTTTGAGCAGCAGTTTCGGTTATTTCAATTGAAACTCTTCTGGCAACTGCTTCATCTTTTAAAAGACTGCTGCAGAATTTATGCCAGTTATCATTGATCGTGGTAAGGTTTGATACGTTAATTGCAAGCCTGACATCTGAGCTATTTTTAATCTGCTCAACTACCAGCTGAAGAACTAATTCATCTATCGCCTCTACTGTTCCCATTTTTTCTGCTATGGGAATGAACCTGCCTGCAGAATCATAACGCCCATTTGGCTCTTTTATACGGAGCAATGTTTCATACTCCAGTACTTCACCATTTTTGGCTGAAATAATAGGCTGGTAAGCCAATACCAAGCGTTTTTCATTATATGCCTGCTGCAGATAATGGAGCTGTATCATTTCATTCTGCGCATCTATGTGGTCACGCTTGGCATCTTCATAATCACAATAAAAACAATGTTCCTTATTTTTTACATTTGCTAAAGCAAGGTTGGCTTTACTTATGCAGTCAAACTCATCTTTGATACCAAGCGGGAAATACACTGACCCAATTGATAATCTGAGGTGAACTGGCTCATTTATATCTGGATTTTTATAGAGATAAATTATCCTGCTTATCTGGTTGACCAAAGCATCAATTTCATTGCTGACAGGGTTTTCCACTATAATTGCTATTTGTTCAATATTCACCCTTCTTATAACGCTTTCTTCAGGCAATATTGAATTTATCTTATCACAAAGGTCCAAAACAATTTTTTCACTAGTACCATCACCATGCCAGCTGGCTATCATCGGCAGGTTATCAATTGAAACAACAAGCAATATATTGTTATGCCTGTTATTTTTACCTTCATCATATGAATTTTTTAACTTTTCTAAAAAAATCAGGTCAAAATTCTGGATAAGCGAAAGCCTTGGGTTATTTTCAACTGCTATATTTTTTATGCTTTGAGACATTAACTTGCAATTTGCGAAAAAAGTTCGAAATAGTATAATACGTCAAACTAACATAAATATAAACATATTTAAAGCATGACTTTCAATGAATATTTTTTAATTGGGCTGGCTTATCTTATTGGCTCCATTCCCTTTGGCTTAATTGTCACAAAATGGAGCGATTTGGGTGACATAAGAAATCAGGGGTCTGGCAATATTGGCGCAACAAATGTTGCCCGAATCGCTGGAAAACGTCTGGGAGCATTAGTATTAGTGCTTGACCTAGCAAAAGGTGCTATAGCTGTGTTAGTAGCAAAACTGGTAATGGGCTTTGACCCTCAGACGGAGTTTTACTGTGGCATAGCTGCGGTAATTGGGCATATTTTCCCCCTATGGTTAAAATTTAAAGGTGGTAAAGGTGTTGCAACTGCTCTGGGAACGGCTTTGGTACTTATACCTTATATCGCATTATTGGTAATGGTGATATGGCTATTTGCATTTAAGATGACCAGAATTTCTGCCGTTGCTGCATTAGTTGCGGTTTCTTTACTACCAGTAATTGTATTTTTTTTCGGTGATGCTAATACTAAGTTCCATATGCACTATGCAATTTCAGTAAGTATACTAGTATTTTTAAGGCATATATCAAATATCAAAAGACTTTTGGATGGAAAAGAAAATAAATTCTGAAGAGTTATTAAGCACAATACAATTAGCAAGAACCAGAACTATTGGCTTTGTAACATTCACAAAGTTTATAAAAAAATATGGTTCTGCATCAGAAGCTATCAGGAATGTAAAAACCTTTCTTGAAAACCGTGGCATTGAAATTACCACAAGGGACAAAGCGGAAGAAGAACTGGCAAATACACAGGCACTAGGCGGGCAGATTACCACTTTACATTCCCCAGAATATCCAAAATTACTCTCTGAAATTGCAGACCCACCAATTATTATTTCCCATCTGGGAGACATTTCAAAGATACAAGGCAAAACTGTTGCCATAGTTGGTTCACGTAATGCCTCTGCGAATGCTGTTTCATACTCATATAAAATATCAACCGAACTGGCGCAGAATAATTATACGATAGTATCAGGACTTGCCAGAGGCATAGATACAGCAGCGCACAAAGGGGCGCTTGATGCGAGCAATAAAGATATATTACCCACCATAGCTGTTATAGGTGGCGGCATTGACCACATATACCCGAAGGAAAATGAAAAACTTTTTCATAAAATAAAAGAGAATGGGGTTATAATATCTGAAAACCCTCTTAATGTTGCCCCAAAGTCTGAGAACTTTCCTAGAAGAAACCGAATAATATCTGGCTTAAGCTTAGGCACTGTAATCGTTGAGGCGGCAATTAAATCTGGCTCACTTATCACTGCAAAACTCGCAGCAGAACAAGGAAGGGAGGTTATGAGCGTTCCTGGCTTCCCCCTTGATGCCAGAAGTGAAGGTACAAATAAATTGATAAAAAATGGTGCAACGCTGGTAACTAATGTTACGGACATAATATCAGCAGTAAATTACAGTTCAGGGCAGTTAATAAAACACCCCAGAAAATTTATCTTAAGTGAAGAGGAAGAAAAAAACTTTGCACAGGAAATAGAGCCAGAACTTATATCTGCCACAATTTATGACGGCAGCGAAAATAATGTAGTAAACCTACTTGATATTATAACTTCACAGGCGATTGGAATTGAGGAAATAGCTCAGCAAACCTCCCTCAGTATTGCAAAAGTAAACTCAATTTTAATTGAACATGAGTTAAATGGCGAAATAATCCGCCAGCCCGGTGGGCAGGTATGCCGCAAGTACTATACTTAAGAAAGTGGAGCAAAGTGTTAACACCACAAAAACAAATCTCATAATTGCAGTAAAACCAAAAATTAATTAAAGCTGGAATCCATTGATTAAGTTTCTATTTTCAGGAGACCTACTTTCTTTGTAACAACAGTAATTTCCTCTACATTATTAACCTAACCTCAGCTATAGAAACCATTGCTTAATTGCTGCAATAAAGAGGGACTTTCAGGAGGGATTTCCATTTTTTATCCCAGCCGTTTTCATGTGATGCGTCTTCAACAAAACTGAATCTTAAACAATGAGAATCACCAGATGTTTTACGGTAACTCTGGTAAACTTCTGCTGTTATTATTTCGTCATCTTTACCGAGAAAATGATGCTGGGGAATGTTTGCCACCTGCCTTGCAACATCAGCAGGGTTAAGTGAGCCGTCTAATTGTGATACATTATGTATTCTATTCGTCACCTCATGGTCAAGATTGCCAGCAATGCTTCTTATACTGGCAACATCATTACGTTTTGCAGCTATAAGTATGGCAACTGCGGCACCACCTGAAAACCCTATCAGGTTAAATTCTTTTAATTTATAACGCTGTTTTATTTCATCTAGAGTATTATTCATTGAACTTATCACTTCTGGTGCAAATCTTTTGGATGTCCAGTATTTTACTTCACATGGTTTTTCTGCATCAGACATTTTACTATATTGGCAGGGGCGCGCCATGTATATTACATTTTCACCTTCATCAAGCGCTGCAAGCTTTAATGCAACTGGGTTGCTGGGTGTGGGGTCTATTGAGGGGGTGAAACGGTCAACCCAAGCAAATCCATCACCTTCTATATAAATGTTTGCTGGTTTACCTTTATTTTTTATATGTTCAAAAACTGTAATAACAAAAGGCTTTGATATTATTTTCCTCTCACTGCTATGAGCTGAAAATGCTATATCTTGCGCTAGTTCCAGCCGTGAGGTGCATGATGACAATATAAGAGGCAGCAGAGCTGCTATGAATATTTTATAGAGAAAAGAGCCCTGCCCTAAAGCTGACTTAAAATCAGAGATTATCTTCACCGTTATTACGATCATTAATAGTATGTATATCGGCAATAACATTCTCATCAAATGTAACTATCAGGTTTTCTTCACCTATGAATTCCCTAGGCAAGTGATAAGCATCACCTGAATATACTATATAATCACCTTCTTCTATATCAAGATTAGACTGAATAACACTGCCAAAACTGAATGTATCATAAGCAGCAGGTTCTTGACCCCTTGGAGTGGTTTCTGTTTCAGTAACAGCAACTTCCTCAAGTACATTCATATTTTCAGAACCTATATTGCCAGCTTCCGCCCTCAGTCTTATTGCCTGTTCAATCAACTCCTCAGCTGTTGGCTGATATGGAGGTATCCAAGGATTTACATCACTGTTAACAGGTTTAACTAAAAATGGAGCTGGTCTCTCATCTTCATCAATAGTAACAGCAACATCATTAGTGGTATATTCATCATCAATTGTTGTTCCGCAGGTTCTTATTGGTTCAGAATTTTGAGAAGAAGTGTCATCATTTGTAGAATTAAGCGTTATGATATTATTAGAAGTTTGGTTGTTGGCTGGTGAGTCAACTATATTAACAATATTAGAGCCAACTGGATTCTGGATAGGTGTGGAAATATTTCCTGATGAGCTACTTTCTCCTTGACCTAACACATTAAGGGTTAGGTTGCTATTTGTTGTGGCACCAGTTGCATCAGTAACTAATAAATTAAAGCTAAATGTTTCAGCCTCTCCATTATTAAGCATTTGCAATAAGTTTATAGCTTGCTGAGTAAGGTAAACATAAACAAGAATACCAGTTTGACCAGCCCAACTAGTTTGCCCCATATTAACTAAATTATAATGTTGTCCTTCAAAGAAACTAAAATTGGCAGAATTTATTTGATCAGACAAGTTGAGTGTTATTCCTGAAAGGTTTGAATCGTCAGTAATAAATAGCGGGAATATAGGTGCGCTAGATGAAAGGGCGCTCTCCTGAATTGTAAGAATATTACTTGCAAAATTTGTTACTATAGGCGCAAGGTTTTCATCTTGTCCAACTATTTCATAATTAAATTGAACTATAGAGCTTAATCCATTTTGCCCCACAACCTCAACTTCAAACTGCACCTGAGCAGTTTGATAATTATCTAAGTAGTTATATTGTTGAGCTAAGTAACTAGCACCTGCCTGAGTTAAAACAAGTTGCATAGTATTTCCAAAAGTTACTATGTTGTAATGCATGCCGTAAACCATACCTTGAGGCGTACTTCCATCTGACAATGTTGACATTGTAGACTGAACATTAAATGAGAAATTCTGGCTGGCTTCTCCAACAACATTGAAATTCGCCATTACACCTTCACTTAGGCTATTTTCAAAAACAGACATTACTGAAGGCCCCTGAACTACAGGTGCGCCACCACTTCCAATAACTTCTAGGAATATATTGTGGGTAGCTTGTAAACCACCTTGATCAGTAACAGTTACTGCAAATTGAATTGTATCTGTAGTTCCTAAGTTTAAAGTAGAAGATATTTTGTTAACTCCAGCCTGTGTAAGGTTTAAAGTTAGAGTTCCACCATTATGATTTAAGAAATAATCTATATTTGGTAGTAAATTGTTAATTATACTGCCGTTGTTAACTATGCTTACATTTGTTGCAAGCATATAATTTGGAGTTTGAGCATCACCAATTTGCATTGTTGCAATAACGCCAGCAGAAAGATTATCCTCATTAATTGTAATGTTAGAGATTCCAGAAATTGAAGGTGGAGTGTTATTATCAACCACTACAGGCTCACCAACAATTTCAAAACGCATATTTGCATAATTAGTTGCTCCATTTGAAACTCTCAGTGTAGAGCTTAATGTTTGCCCATCAGGAACTATATTAATAAGTTTTACTATGCCAGCTTGAGTTAGGGTTACATTATATAAGTCACCACCTAAGCTAGTAATAGAAAGCTCAGGGTTTGCCCCTGAGTTTGTAAAGCTTTGATTTAGTGCTAAACCATTAGAGCCAAAAACCATCAAGTTAAGGCTAATAGAACTTATAACATTAGAGATTCCAGCAATTGAAAACACCCCTAAATTTATAGGCTGGCTAGGATTTAAGCTGTCTATTCTTAAAGGAGCTTCGTCTATATTATCATTGTCATAGCCATCAGTGTTGGTTTCATTTAAAACATTCCCATATAAAGCATCAGACAATAAAATTGAACTGCTTGTATTAGTTGTTCCACCTCCTGTTGTGGAGGTATTTCCATCTGCAATTTCAAATAACATAAAGGCAGATGATGAAGGGTTGCTAACAGAGGTTACAGTTACTCTTCCTGTTAATAGCTCGCCATCATTATGGGCATCTCTTAGTTTATTTGCGCCATAGCTTGTTAATGCAACATTAAACAGACCATTTCCAACAAACTGAATAACAACTTCAGGGTTGCTACCAGCATTAGAGAAAGTTTGGTTTAAAACTTGCCCGCTAGAGTTTGTTAAGGTTAAATTAACTGAAAATAGGCTTGTTAAATAATTTCCAGCACCGATAATTGAAACACCAAATATAGCAAAATTACCGAGAGATATCATTTGCCCTGACGGCATAGCATCAACCCTTAAAGCTGATTCATCAATGTTATCATTATCATAACCTGCGGTGTTTGGTTCAGCCCCTTGATTTCCAAAAAAGGCATCAAATAATTCTATTGCAACATTATTTGTACTTGAATTTGCAATTAAAGAGAAGTTAATTAATGCAGGGCTTTGAGAAACATTTCCAGCTTCATCTACGGCATATACATTAAAAGAGATAACTTGATTGCCAGCAAGATTTTGCAAATAAGACTGTAACTCAGCTATTCTATCAGGGTTAAACCTAATGTTCACTGATTGAGTAACATTAACATTTTGTAGAGGTATTAAATCAAAATAATCAGCTGTTAGCGTTATAACCTGACCATTATTAAGTGTAATTGAAGTATTCAGTAATTCTATGAAAAAACTTAATGAATCACCTGATGGAATATCCAAGTCTTTAAATGTTGCTTCAGCAAACGGGTTGTTTACTCCTAAGTCGTTAGAGTTAATGGTATTGTCGTTATATCTAACAGTTAGGTATAGTGGATCAAAATTATAATCACTTGTATCTTCAAGGTCTATTTCAAACTTCATTAAGTCTGAGATTAAAGGATTGGATTGACTAGATATAACTAATTCTGCTCTGAACAGTCCTTCTAATCCAAGATCTCTTAAGGCAAGGAATCCTTGCTCAATTAAAGTTATGTTATACATATTACTAACGCCAGTTACTGGGCTGATCGTTATATGTCCGCTTGATGTACTTAAAGTAGCTATCACTACACCCGATGGGTTTTTCACCTGTATGTTAGCTATGGGGTCTGAAACATCAATTATTCTAAATTGCCCCAATGATATTGCCTGATATTGCTGAGTGGTTGTAATTCTTAAGGCTGGGTCATCATTCACCACTATTGCATTATCATTATCATCAACTCCAACATAGCCATAATGTGCATCGTTCAAATCAATGCTAGGGTTTAAAACAGGCGGAGCTTCGTCATTTCCGAGAATTACAATTTTAGTTGAGCCTTCAGCCTGTCCAGCTGAGTTAAATGCTATATAACTAACTTGTATCTCAACTCTATCGCCTAGATTTAAGGCCTGAAATGCTTGAGGGTTGAAAGTTAATAAGCCGTTAGTGGTATTTATAGTTGGATAGAATGGGTGCCCAGCCTGTATTGTTATTAGGGCTCCAGCCGAATTTCCATCAAACTGCGTAATAGTTATGCTGTTTATGGTTAAGCCTGTTAATGGAAAACCTTGAGGCGTTGTTATAGGTAGTTGGAAAGCTAATGTTCCTTCACCAGCTGTTGAGTGATTCATATCCGAATAAGAGCCTGATTGTAATTGTCCTGATGTTGGATCATTATCAATATCATCTTCATCATCTACTAGTGTTACATTATTTTGTATAACTGGTATATTTGTGGTTGGGCTTGCACTTCCTTGGAATGTTATTACTAAATCTTTATGTGCAGTTGCACCAAAATTATCCGTTACTGTAACTCTTATTGTAACTGGTTGGTTTCCTACTAAAGCCTGAACTTTAGCTAAAAACTCAGGTAGGTTTTTCAGATATAACTCCACAGTTGCATATTGTGGTGCATCTGGACTGTAACCTATAGTGATGTTTAAATCATCTTGTTCTAGCTGAATAGCTTGCCCACCAACTAATATCTGAAAACTTGCTGCTAAGCTATCAGGCGTTGCATCTAGAATATCAATATCACTAAATGTTATAGTTGCTATTCTCTGCTCAGAGCTATTATTGTTTAGGTTATGCTCTATTGTTGCTTCAGTAACTACAAATGTAGAAGATCCGTGAACTTCAGGGGCGTTATTTACATCACCAGTTGGTGTATCGGAGAAGTTAATATGGAAATTCATTTCTTCCAATATATCAGCTGGGTTATTTGCAAGGGATATTTCTAGCTTCGCTGTATATCTTCCGTCTAAAAGTAGATTATTTAGTTGATTTGCTCCATTTGAGGTAATTGCAATGTTATAAGTACTAGCATTAATATGGTAGTTTGAAAGGTTTATACCGCCCGTATTATTGCTAAGTATAGTTACTGCGTTTCCATTAGCATCAGTAATAATTAAATTTACTAAAAGCTGGCTATTAGGGTTTGTTAATCCAGTTATAGTAAATAAACCTAAAGTAATAGGACCAGACTGAACATCATATGGTATTTGCAGTGCGGGGTCATCATTTGCAAGTACTCCTTCGTCCTCCCCCTCTTCAAAATCATCGTGATAACTATCTCCCCCATCAAATCCATAAAATGCCGCATCCAAATCAACTATTATTTGGCTGGTTGGTGGTGTAATAATTCCATTAAAGTTAATTTGTACAAAGCCATTTGTTGAAGACCATAACATTCCATCACTTGCTCTTATTTGAAATGTTGCAGAAAATGCTCCATCATATGAGTTTATAGCATCTTTAAACGCTTGAACGAATTGATCTTTTAAGAAAAGTTTTGAAACGGTTGAATTATCGTCAAATAGTGAGTGTTCTCTAAATTCAAACCAAGCTGGGTTAAGCACAACACCACTATTGCCAGTATTTATTGATACTATTTCAAAGGTAAGTGGAATATCATTATCACCATCGCCTGATGGATCAATGAAGGTTATATCAAACAAATAACTATTAGGTCCTTGAATATTTGGAATTTCGTTAGCCTCTATAACAGTTCCATAACCATTTCCACCATTCAAGCTCCAAGAATCATAAGTAGGGGCTTGGTTTACAGGAGGGTTATCATCTGCAACACCCGTAACATTCAAAATAAACTCTCTTGTTGCTGTTAATCCTCCCTCATCTCCTGCAGTTAAAGTAAATTTAATACTTGCTGATTCACCCAGTGTTAATTGTTGCCTTAGATAATCTACCCCTGCCTGATTTAATGTAATTGTATAATATAAATCACTTGAATTTGCGACATGCCCAGATAAAATAGTATAATGATCTCCGAAAATTAGGCTTAAATTTTGCCCTTGATCATTAATATCAACAGTTAATGATAAACTACTTAGATCTAGAGGTACATCATCTGATATTCTAAAATGTGCTATCAGCGTTGGTGCCACTAATTGCGTTTCATTAATATTTGCTGCATGAGCTATATCTGAAATTGGAATTTCATTGTAACCACTCCAAACGAAATTTATAACTGGGGCTTGGTTTACTCCATTGATAATATAAATAAAATTAGTTGTTGCTGTTAAGCCACCTGCATCGGTAACTGTTAAATTGAAACTAATTTCTGCACTCTCTCCCTCTGTTAATTCTGACCTTAAATAATTTACCCCAGCTTGGGTTAAACTTATTATATAAAATATATTTCCATTAATATCTTGTTGAGGCTGAGCCAAATAGTGAGTTCCTAATATCAAATTAGTTACTCCATCTATATCTGTTGTAAGTTGAAATGTATTTGGATTGCTTGTATCCAACATCTGATCATCGGTTACACTAAACCTTGCAATAACTTGATTTGCCTGAAGGTTGTTTTCATTAACAGTAGCAGAGTAAATCCCATTTGCTGATAACTGCTCATTATAATCACTTGAATCAAATGTTATCACCGGTGCTTCATTTCCACCAATAATTGTAATCACTCTTGTTAAACTATCTGAAGCTCCATAAGCGTCAGTATATCCTACTGTAAAACTAATGACACCTGTTTGTCCAAATTGTAAAGAATCCTGAATTAGGTCTATGCCATCCTGTGTTAAGAAAAACCTAACTTGTTGTTGGCTATTATTTGCTGAATCTGGAATTTCTAATATATAATGAGTGTAATTTATCAGGGCAATAGGACTATTTGGGTTTCCTGCGATTACAAGTGAAATTGAAGTATTGATATTTTGATTATATAAATTTCCTACCGTAATTTCTTGATCATCAGATACATTAAATGTTATGACTGGTAAATTAGTATTAAGTGTGTTCTCATTAACTGAACCAATAGAACTATCATATGTTACATCAGGGGCTTGGTTTTCTCCAGTGATAGTCAGGGTGAAGGTTCTGCTTACGGAAAACTCTTCATCTTCTACTCTTAACTCAAAAATAATTTGTGCGCTTTGATTAGGTGAGTTTAATAAAGATTGTATGTAGAGTACGCCATCTCCAGTTAAAAATATCTGATAATCAATATTTCCATTTATATAAGTAGCTTGTTGTATTGAATAATGGTTAGCTGACAAAGGAATGCCACCAGATATAGATAGGCTTATGTTGTTTTCAGTTATTTGAGAGTCATCTGATATTGTAAATCTTGCTACAGGTTCAGTTGATGGTAAGTCGCTTTTAATAACAGTTGCTTCATAATTTCCATCACCATTTGAGTCAGTTTCGTTGTAAGCACTTGAAACAAAATTTATAACTGGTGCTTGGTTTACGCCAGTAATACTGATTATATGAGACGATGTAATTGTATGTCCGTCTGCGTCAGTATATCTAACTGGAAATGCAATAGTACCTATTTGACCTGCTTGTAGCTCCTGCTGGATTCTATCTATTGCACCTTGACTAAGATTGAATATTACTAAAACTGTGCCATCTCCAACAGGGCTTATATTAAAACTAAAATCTCCTTGGCTCCAACTTAAACTAAAACCACTACTAAAACCCGTTATTAAGGGCGCTAATTCTCCATTGAGATATAAATTTGTTAAATTACTGCCGAAACTTTGTAATATAGGCTGATTGTCGGAAACAGAATATACTGAAAAAGGCGAGTTAAATGCTAACTGATTTTCAAAAATGTTATCATTACTATAATTCGCTAAAAATTCTATCACAGGTTGACCAGTTGGCTGGCCAAAAGTAATATTAATATTTTGGTATACGCTAGAAGCACCATCATCTATCCTGATTGTAAATGTAAAATCCTCTAAAGCAGAAAGGCTATTAACTGAAGCAATTAATTGATTTATATATTGTGGCCTGATAAGTATTTCAGCAATAGTAATTTCTGGATTACTAGTATCTAACCTTGTTACTACTTCAAACCATTCTGGGTTTATAGTATCATAATTTTGAGACTGAATATCAGTTAAAGTAAAGCTTAAAACTGTGTTCTCATCATTATCATTTAAGGGGTCGGAATATCTTATTGTTAAAAGAGGCTCATCTTGCCCTAAGATTTGTATGTCAGCAGCATCAAGCCCGTTAACCTCTAAAGCAGTTATATCATAACTTACCAAGGTTGGGTCTTGATTGGTTACTATTGAACCATTTCCAACAAAATTTACAGTAATGTTTGCTGAGGTTTGCAAGCCATTTCCGTCTTGGGCTTGGAAGGTGAAAACAATATTAAAATTTCCGTTAAATGAATTTATAGCATTTTGTAGGTTATTCATATAGTCGGGAATAATCGCTAAATATACTGTAGTTACATTTGGACTATTAGTATAAGGCACTACCTGAAACCAGCTGATATCTATGTTAGGGTTAGATGATTGTAGGCCAGCTAAACTTATGTCTAGAGCTCCATCATCGTCACCATCTAACCAAATATCAGAAAAGCTTACTGACATTAAATTATTTGTCCCATTACTTCCGCTTTGTAATGCCTCTAAATCATCTGAACTAATATAGTCATTTCCATCAGAAAGGGCATGCTGAGATATTTGGTAACCATAAAACTCAGGTGCATATCCATTTCCAAAAGTTAAAGCTATATTCTGAGGGAATGATTGCTCTAAAGTAACTGGGTCGAAAGCGACGATTTGAAAAGTAAGTTGGAAATTTCCATTAGTTAGATTAATTATATCAGCTAAGTCATTTATATATTCTGGCCTTACCCTTAAAAATGCAACACTTTCATTTCCAGATTGAGAAATTGAGCTAAACTCAAACCAATAAACAGGTATTGACATATTCTGAACGCTCGAAGTTACTTGAACTATGGAGAATCCAAGAGGCCCTGTTGCATCATCATCTCCGAATATAACGCTCATAAATGACTGATGACCATAATCTAAAATCTCCCGCGCTTTTATACCACCTTGAACAAAATCAGGATAGTTAGTACCTATAAAATATGGTTGAGACATAAAACCCCACAAAAATTAATTAACAACAGGTTAATTATATAGGCAAAAGGTTAATAAAAGGTTAACGAATGTTGATTTTTAAACGTTTCTTTAAAACTGTGACCTTACTGCAAAAACAACACTAACCATTTGATAAAATTTGATTTTTATTAGGCTTATATTGTGATACAATGAAGCAATACTGAATTTTACCTGTTTAACTATATAGTTAATATCCAAGTAACCCTTTTTATGAAAATATCAAAAAACACCTTAAGAAAAAAATTATTCAAAGAACTTTCTGAAATGTATGCGGCAGAAGTTCCGCTTTATGATAAACTACTGGAAACCGTAAAATATACCAATAAACAGGCAGCACAGCAAACCCCCGAACTTGACTTAAGCGAAAAAGAAATTGAGGAATTAAGTTCTGAACGCCATGGTGCAATACGTTTGGGTAAGCCAGAAGAAATGGCAATGATGGCACGTTTTTTTAACAGCCTTGATATGCAGCCAGTGAATTTTTATAACCTTGCAGATGCTGGAAGCAAAAGCCAACCAGTAATTTCAACCGCTTTCAGACCAGTTAAAAATGCTGACCATCGGGTTTTTTGCTCACTATTGATGACAGATTATTTTGATAAGGAAACTGAGGAGAAAATAAAGAACGCACTTAAAGACAGGCAGATATTCTCAGCTAAATTAAAAGCACTTATAGAAATATCCGAAAAAGAAGATGGACTTAATGACATACAGGCAAAAGATTTTATTAATGAAGCAAAAAAACTTTTCGGTTGGCGCGGCACAGCTATTGACTATGAGCTTTATAATTTAATGGTTGAAAAAAAATTCAACATAGCGGCAGATATTGCGTGCTTCCCTAACCCTCATTTAAACCACTTAACACCAAATTCTCTTGATATTGACCTTTTATATTCAGAGATGAATAAAAGGTTTAAAACTGACCTTGGCATTTTGAGCGCCAAAGGAATGAAAGACAGTATCGAAGGCCCGCCTGCAATGAAACATTTAGTTTTATTGCGCCAAACATCATATAAAGCGCTGGATGAAAAAGTTGAATTCACCAACCTTGATGGTACAAAAATTTCTGCAACACACACAGCACGTTTTGGTGAAATAGAACAGCGTGGTATTGCCCTTACACCAAAAGGGCGGGCGATATATGACAGGCTAATTTCTGAAAACAAAATAGACTATAAAAGTTTTACTAAAGAACTGCCTGACAATTATAATGAATTAAGAAAACAGGAGCTAGCCTATTTCAAAAAAGACAGTACAGGCAATTATAAACCAATAAGATATGAGGATTTTTTACCAGTGAGCGCTGCGGGTATTTTTGCCTCAAACCTTAGCCAATATGGCACTAAATCTGACAATGAAAGCCGTAAAAAATATACAAAAGAATTATTGGAAACTTATATGGAGAAAAAGATAATTGAGGCTGATGATTTATATAAAGCAGAGGCTTTACAATAACCGTCATTGCGAGCTTGCTGGCAGTAGGCAGCAAGCGTGGCAATCCAGAATAGTAAAAATACAGCAGTATTTTTGCGTAAATTTCTATAACGAAAAAGTTCTTACTGAACTTTTCCTATTCTGGATCACCACGTCGAAGGACTACTGTCCTTCTCCTCGTGATGACGAACAGGGGGGAAAATTATGATAAAAAAAGTTTTAATTACTGGTTTAGGTAAGGTTGGTAGTTTAGTTGCAACGTTGCTGTCTGAAAGTAAATTTGACGTGACGGGCTTAGACAGACAAACCAATAATAAATTCAAGTTCAAAACAATTTCAGGTGATGTTGCCAATGCTGATTTCCTCAAAAAAATCTTAAAGAATTATGATGCGGTTGTTTCCGCCCTGCCCTACAATTTAAACAAACAATTAGTTAAAATAGCAGCAGAGCTTGGCGTACATTATTTTGATTTAACTGAAGATGTTCCAACTGCTGACTATATAAATATGCTCGCTAAAAAATCAAAGTCAGTCCTTGCGCCACAATGTGGCTTGGCACCAGGATTTATTGCAATAGTAGGTGCTGATTTATCCAAAAACTTTGATGAAATTCGTTCAATAGAATTGCGAGTTGGCGCACTGCCGCAATCCCCAAAGGGTGACTTGGGTTATGCGTTCAACTGGTCTGCTGAAGGCGTGGTGAATGAATATTTAAATGATTGCAAAATAATAGACGAAGGAAAAATTAAACTAGTTCCCGCAATGCAGGACTTGGAAAAAATTGTGATTGATGGCAAAACGCTTGAATGCTTTACCACATCTGGTGGGCTTGGCACCATGTGTGAAACTTACCTCGGCAAGGTTAAGAAGTTGAATTACAAAACAATGCGCTACCCTGGGCATATGAAGTTGATGAAGTTCTACTTCCATGAACTTATGATGAAGGAAGATCGAAAAAAGGCAGGTGAAATTTTAGTAAATGCAAAACCACCAGTAAATGATGATGTGGTTTATGTTCATGCTGCGGTGGAGGGATATAAAACTAAAGCAAAGAATAAAAAGGAACTCTACCGTGATGAATTTGTAAAAGCCTATTACCCAAAGACAATCGCTGGGCAGGAATGGCGTGCAATCAGTTGGACAACCGCCTGCTCAATAGCCGCAGTGGTGGAAATGGTTTCAAAAGGTGATTTACCACAAAAAGGGCTTATCAAGCAGGAAGAAATTAGCTTTGCTAAGTTTTTGAAGACAAAAAATGGTTGGTATTATAATTAA
>DQGZ01000036.1 GCA_003531345.1 Alphaproteobacteria bacterium
CAAACGCAAAGAAAAACCCGATAATAAAAGTAACTACTGAAAAATAATAGATCCACACACTTATTTTTCTTAAACGGGCGCAGGCTTTGGCTTGTTTTGCATCTGCTGGGCATGGCAGGTTACGGGCTTTGTATAACATTATACCCGCCAGCGTAAGCAGCGCTGCCGCAGCAATAAAAATAATGATCTTATGTTTTGATATAAAGGTTATTGCGGGGTATTGGGAAATTAAACCAGCAAGCACTGCGCCCATTCCAAGTGAGACTAATAATGCAGGAAGTGCGCAGCACATTAATGTGCCCATAGATGTGAACAGGCTTATGGTAGGTAGTAGTAGATTTTTTTTGTCAAAATTTTTCATATAGGTTTTATTTTATATTTATAGTTACCCCTGCTTTTGCAGGGGTAACACAATTGCTTACTCACAATCTTTCCTATCTAATGAAACAACGCTATAACCAGCATCTGTGATAAGTTGTTTTATTTTCTTATCCTCTATATCCTGCTGCGGTTTAAGGAAAACTGAAACCAAGCCATCATCAAGGTTCACGTCAATTTCTTCTACGGCTTCCTGCTTCTTGAATATTTTATCAAGTGAACGGGCGCAGAAATCACAAACCAGACCATTAACCTTTGTTTCCACCTTGCAGGTTTTAGCTATTCCCTCAGGGTGGCTTGCAAAGGAACCTATAGGCACAACGCCAAGCAGAATTGTTAATGTTATAATTGAAAATGTTTTTATTAATTTATTATTTTTCATAAAATCTCCTTGTGTTGTTTTGTTAAAATTAAAATCTGACTACGAAATTTACCAAACCTTCGCCCTGGTCACTAACGCCAACCTCAAGCAGGTAAATATCCTTAAAGAACCTTACTAACGGCGTTATTGTCCATTCATCCTGTTTGTTGTTGGGTTTTAGGTCAGCCTGAAGCATCAGCCAGCTATGAACATCACCATAGTCGCCGATATACGGCGCAACACCAAGCCTGGCCATATGGTCTATGCTTTTTTCAATATCCCCCGCATAGGTTAGCCTATTCTCATACATGGTGAAAAACCTTCTATCCTCCCAGTCAAAGGAAATACCAGTATATCCCGCTGCTTCAGTTTTTCCGTCAAAAGCTCGGTAATCACTATAGGCAACGCCAGCGGCTGAGTTGATATAAAAATTAGCTTGTGAGTTAGGCATATTCCAGCGTTTTGCCAGATAGTTTGCCAGTACTCCATGAAACTGCCAATCCTTATCATCATTATACTCCGCCACATAGCCGAAAGCGTGCTTGGTATCGGTTGTGTAGTGAACCATCAGGGCGGTTTTATCAAAGCTGTGGTGCGTCATAAATGTCCAGCCGCCTGGGTAGGAAACTGGTCTTGAATGTGCGCTTGGTGATATTGCGAATATCATAGCGAGCGCACACATAAACATGTGTTTTTTCATTTTTTGCCTTACTTAAAATTAATAAATTAAAATCTTAAGCGGCTGATTTAGGAGGGGTAAAGATAGAATAATTCTGATGATCAAAAGAAAAGGAACTCAGGTAAAAATGCTCAATTACTACAGGTATTCTAACAAAAGACTGGTTAGGCACAACAGAGAATATCTTGCTTACACCGCCCATTTTGCACTCGCAATTATTGCAGGGTTTTTTATTATCCTGTTTGCTTGCCACTTCCTTGCTTTCCTTGTGGCAGGGCATTTCACTGGTTTTGTTTTTAAGGTTACAGCAGCAGGTTTGGGAATACGCAGCAATTGGCGCAATGAACAGCGCCATAAAAAACACCCAGCAGAATATTTTACCAATAAACTTCATGAATAGATTATACTTCTAATATAATATTCGGGCAATAATTGATTTGGTTACATTTGATTTTACAATAATAAAATGCCTATACCCTAAGCCTACCCTTCAAACTCCTCGGTTTTTACTTCTTGTGCTGTTCCGCTGGTTATCTTTTCCACCTTCAACTTAGCCTGAGAGAGCTTCTCCTCACAGATTTTAAGCAATTTCATGCCTTGTTCGTAGTTCTTTATGGAGTTATCAAGTTCACCTCTGCCACTCTCAAGTTCCCTAACAATACCCTCAAGCTGCCCCAAAGCCTGTTCAAATGATGTTTCTTTAGAATCTTCCGCAGCCATTTTTTCCGTCTTTGTCATAATCACCTCGTTTTTTCACGCCCCATTCTAATACTTTGCTTGTGTCTACTATAAAACCTAATTCATAGAATTTATCTTTAGCATCTTCCCCTAAAATGCAAAGATAATCTTTTGAACCCTCAGCAAAGGTAGTTAACTCCTGAGAAAAGTGTTGTATGCCGCTCCTGAAAAGCGCTTGTGATACTGATGAAACAGTTTCTTCTCCGTATTTCTCCTTGTCTAGAACCGGCCATTCAGGTTGGCTCTGAGGGTTTCTTTTTATAATAAATTTATTATTCACTATATCTTTATCTTCTTCTGTGGGTGTGTAATTATTATTCATAAGTTAAATTAAATAAATCATGATTTTTGTAAAAATATAAACCCTTTATTTTTGGCTTCAAGCCTGATCTCTGAAGCCTGACATCTGAAACCTAAAAAAATTTCATTTTACCTGTTGACAGGTGGAAATGTTTTGATTATAACACCGCTCCCTGAACAAGCTATGTTTGTTTAGAAGTTCTTTAAAATCGTGAATAAAGCAACATTATTAAGTGTCAAAATGTTATTCTGTTTTGGCGTGGTGAAAGCCATGTTAAAACAATATAGAAAACCAATTAAACAATTAAAAATTCAAATTCAATGCTGATGCATGCTAAAATTCTTAGTTCTGCGTCAAGCATCGTTAAAACTTGAATCGGCGATAACAAATATTCCTTATGCGTTCAAGCATGAGAAGAGTATTCGGTGGATGCCTTGGCACACACAGGCGATGAAGGACGTGATAGGATGCGATAAGCTGCGGGGAGGTTCCAATACCCTTTGATCCGCAGATTTCCGAATGGGGCAACCCACTTTAAGTGATCAGTGTTTTAGAGTTTGTTTGCAAATTCTAATCTCTGATCACTATTATAAAGTAATTTAAACTGAATACATAGGTTTAAATAGCGAACCAGGTGAACTGAAATATCTAAGTAGCCTGAGGAAAAGAAATCAATTGAGACTCCGCTAGTAGTGACGAGCGAACGCGGACTAGACCAGTAGCTATAGAAAAATAATTGGAATCTGTTGGAAACCAGAGCCATAGTAGGTGATAGCCCTGTATAAGTAATATATTTATAGTTCGTGAGTAAGGCGGGACACGTGAAATCCTGTCTGAATATGGGGGGGCCACCCTCCAAGTCTAAGTACTCGTGTGTGACCGATAGTGAACTAGTACCGTGAGGGAAAGGTGAAAAGCACCCCGACAAGGGGAATGAAATAGTACCTGAAACCGAATACTTACAAGCAGTCGGAGGCTCGCAAGGGCTGACGGCGTACCTCTTGTATAATGGGTCAGCGACTTAGTGTAAGTGGCAAGCTTAAGCCGTTAGGTGTAGGCGCAGCGAAAGCGAGTGTTAAAAGCGCGTTAAG
Organism: Alphaproteobacteria bacterium; assembly: GCA_003531345.1. Lineage (GTDB taxonomy): Bacteria > Pseudomonadota > Alphaproteobacteria > Rickettsiales > UBA8987 > UBA8987. Next base: position 3,549 of record DQGZ01000036.1, read on the forward strand.
TCTCTTGCATTAGACCCGAAACTTAGTGATCTAGCCATGGTCAGGCTGAAGGTGAGGTAACACTTGCTGGAGGGCCGAACTCACGTCTGTTGAAAAAGACGGGGATGAACTGTGGCTAGGGGTGAAAGGCCAATCAAACTGAGATATAGCTGGTTCTCCGCGAAATCTATTTAGGTAGAGCGTCAAGATAATACACTGTTGGGGGTAGAGCACTTATTCGGCTAGGGGGTCCCAAAGACTTACCAAACCTAACCAAACTCCGAATACCCGGGAGTATAGCGTGGCAGACAGACGGCGGGTGCTAAGGTCCGTCGTCGAGAGGGAAACAGCCCTGACCAACAGCTAAGGTCCCCAAATCGTATCTAAGTGGGAAAGCATGTGGGAATCCCAAAACAACCAGGAAGTTGGCTTAGAAGCAGCCATCCTTTAAAGATAGCGTAATAGCTCACTGATCTAATTAAGAGTTTCGGCGCCTAAGATGTATCGGGGCTAAAACTATGTACCGAAATTACGGATATGTTATATAACTTTGTGGCGATTAGTATTGAGTGGTCAGTAGTCAGCAATTTGTTGACCTCGTTGACCACTGACCATTTTGTACTAATCGCCCCTTATATAATATGTGGTAGCGGAGCTCTCTGTAAGTCTGTGAAGGTGTATCGTAAGGTATGCTGGAGATATCAGAGGTGAGAATGCTGACATGAGTAACGATCAGGGGAGCGAGAAACTCCCCCGCCGAAATCCCAAGGTTTCCTGCTTAAAGCTAATCTTAGCAGGGTTAGTCGGACCCTAAGGCGAGGCCGAAAGGCGTAGTCGATGGAAAACAGGTTAATATTCCTGTACCAGTGTGGATGTGACGCATCTAGTAACTTGTTCTCTCTTATTGGATTGAGAGGGCCGGGAATAGGTGCCAGGAAATAGCCCACACATAGACCGTACCTTAAACCGACACAGGTGGGATGGTAGAGTATACCAAGGTGTTTGAGATAACGATGCTGAAGGAACTAGGCAATTTGCACTCGTAACTTCGGAAGAAGAGTGGCCTCTTTATAGGCAACTATAATTAGGTGGCACAGAGCAGGGGGTGGCGACTGTTTATTAAAAACACAGGGCTATGCTAAGCGGTATAACGCGATGTATATGGTCTGACGCCTGCCCGGTGCCGGAAG
>DQGZ01000069.1 GCA_003531345.1 Alphaproteobacteria bacterium
AAGCTCTAGCTCTGTGCTACTGTACCTGAAAACCAGTAAGTACAATAAAAAGGCAGACAATGCAACTTCAAGGTACATAAGTATTACAAAAGACATATGTTTGTTAGCGGAGTTTTTAAACCCTATAAGCAGTAATATAAAAATTACAGCAATGGCTGAGGTTATAACTATGTTCTTAATATTACCTTTACGCCTGAAATTTCCCTGTAAAAAAGGAAATGCAGCAAGCATTACAAGTATAAAATTGACTAATGGCCAGATCAACCTTTGATGACCTTCTGCAAAAAGTTTCTGCTTCTGCTCTGGTGCTGAATCATTTGGATAAAATAGTTCATTTAAATATCTTTCTTCTGGTTCACGCCAGCGTTTTGATGGTGATATGACCTGAAAAAAATCCATTTTTAAGTTATATTTGTCAAAATATAAAAGGCTTATTTTACCTGTTTTACTATCCATTTCTTGGTGAGAGCCATTAAGTAATACAAATACAGGACCGTCCCTTCCGTCTTCAATATAACCTTCTTGTGCCATCATTGTTACTATATTGTCAGGGTTTTTTGCATTATGCATTAAAAGACCGCTGAAATTGCCGCTTATATCACGAGATTTTATAAAAATTGTCATATCCTTCGACGGGTTAACAAAAGTACCTTCCTGAAGCATGATGCTTGTATAGTTATTGCGTACAAAATTCTGCATGTCTTTAAACTCCCGATAGGAGCTTGGGAGTAGGTAAAGTGAAACAAAATAACATAATAAGCTGCAAATAACTGCAAACAAAAGGGCAGGCTTTGCTAAGGTATAATTGTTAACCCCTGCCGCCTTGAATATTATAAGCTCACTTTCAGATGACAATTTATTAAAGGCGTAAATAACTGATATAAAGGCAGAAATTGGCAAGGTTACCATTAATAAGGAAGGAATTATCAAAGCAGAAAGGTGAAGGAACTTAATTAATGAAAGCCCTTTATTTACAATAAAATCAATAAATTTCAAGCTTTGTGAAAGCCATGCTATTCCTGTGATACCAGCGGTTATTATCAGCATTGGCCAGACTATTCTATAAAATATGTATTTCTGATAGATTTTCAAAAGTTCACTTTGTCATTTTCAGTATTAATAAAGGATTGCTCCTGAACTCACAAGTGGCAAATACAATTATTCGTTTGACTGGGCTGCATTTTTCTACATAATGCGCCATATTTAAAAGGTTCACAAATAAAATAATGTCAGATAATAACGAAAATAAAGGCAAGATAACCCTGTCATTAGGGAAAAAAATTGAGGCAACCACTGTAAAACAGAATTTTTCACGCATGCGTACCAAAAACGTAACTGTTGAGGTGAAAAAAAGTAAGTTTGCAGTCCGTAAACCAGAAGATGAACTTAATGCAGAAGAACTGGGTTTAAGCCAGCAGGAGCTTGAATCAAGGTTAGAGATATTAAAAAAGGCAAAAGAGAATAAGCCGTTACAAAATAATGTTGTTTATAAAAAATCAATTGAAGTTGAAGATTTTTCATCCGCAAATACTGATAATAATCAGGCTGGTGATGAATTAGATGACTTAAATCCTGAAGCTCAGACGCCCAAAATAGAAACCCCAAAATCTTATAATTCTGGGGTTTTTATTGGTAAACGCTCTATTGAAGTTATAAATAATAAGCCTGCTGCGCCAGCCCCTGTTACATCTGAATATGAGCCAAAAAACCTTAGAAATAAAGAAAAAGTTGAGTCGCGAACCTCAAAAATAGATGATGAAATTGAAGCTGATAATAAGAGAAAAGGCGTAACCAAGTTCAAAGGTGATGATAATAGGTGGAATAAAAAACTTACCATTTCTCAGGCATTAACGGGTGATGGCGATGAAAGGGTAAGAAATATTTCAGCGTTCAAGCGTCGTAAGAAAGCAAAGCAATCATTAATATCATCTGCAGACCAAGGGTTTAAGGAAAAAACCATTATCATACCTGAAATTATTTCAGTGCAGGAGCTTGCAAACAGGATGTCGGTTCGTGCAGCAGATGTGGTTAAAGAATTGATGAAATTAGGAATTATCAAGCGTGCAGTTGAAGAAATTGATGCAGATACTGCGGAAATTCTAGTAACTGAATTCAAGCATATACCAAAACGTGTTTCTGAAAGCGATATTGAAGCCGTACTTCATGAGGAGGAGGTTTCTGAAGATGACCTGTTGTCAAGACCGCCAGTTATTACAGTAATGGGTCACGTTGATCACGGTAAAACCTCACTTCTTGATTCACTGCGTAATGCAAATATCGTATCGGGTGAAGCTGGTGGTATAACCCAACATATTGGAGCGTATCAGATAACTACCCAAAAAGGTCAAAAAGTTACGTTCATTGATACTCCAGGTCACGCTGCATTTACAGCAATGCGTGCTAGGGGTGCAGATGCTACAGATATAGTGATATTGGTGGTTGCGGCAGATGATGGTGTTATGCCACAAACAGTTGAGGCTATTAACCATGCCAAAGCTGCTGAAGTGCCTATCATTGTAGCAATAAATAAAATTGATAAGCCTGAAGCAAACCCAACCAGAGTCAAACAGGAACTGTTAAAATATGATATAGTTGCTGAAGAATATGGTGGTGATATTCAAATGGTTGAAATTTCAGCAAAACAAAAGATAAACTTAGATGGTTTGCTTGAAGCGGTTCTTTTACAGTCAGAAATTCTTGATCTCAAAGCTTCAGTAAAGCAGAAACCACGTGGCGTGGTAATTGAATCAAAGGTTGATAAAGGCAAGGGGGTAGTTGCTACAGTTCTGGTACAAAAAGGTACTTTGAAACTGGGTGACTTGATAGTTGCTGGTATGGCTTTTGGTCGCGTTAAATCAATCATTGATGATAAGGGTAAAAATTTAACAGAAGCGCTTCCTGCTCAGCCAGTTGAAGTTTTAGGTTTTGATGAAGTTCCTGTTGCGGGAGAGGATTTCTCCAAGGTTGAATCTGACAAACAAGCCAGAGATGTTGTGGAATATCGCAAAAAGATCCAGCTGGTTGAAAAAAGTAAATCAAATGCAAAAGGTTCGCTTGAAAGCCTGTTTCAGCAAGCGCAATCAGGTGGTAAAGAGCTTAATGTCATTGTGCGCGGTGATGTTCACGGCTCGGTTGAAGCGATTGTTGGCTCAATAGGGAAAATTGAAAGCGATGAAGTTAAACTCAAAATAATCCATTCTGCGGCAGGCGCCATTTCTGAAGGAGATGTTCAGCTTGCCATATCAACCAAGTCAATAATCCTTGGTTTTAATGTTCGTGCGGAAGCAAATGCTAAAAATCTGGCTGAGCGTGAAAATGTTGACATACGCTATTACAACATCATCTATAACTTACTTGATGATATTAAACTGATAGTTTCAGGAATGCTCTCACCTGTTATACGTGAAGTTTATCTTGGCTCTGCTGAAATGTTGCAGATATTCAAAATGAGTAAATACGGTAAAGTTGCAGGCTGTATGGTACGTGAAGGGCAAGTAAAACGTGGTGCTGGCGTAAGGCTTATTCGTGACAATGTTGTTATTCATGAAGGGAAACTTAAAACATTGAAACGCTTCAAGGACGAAGTTACTGAAGTTCAGAAAGGTTTTGAATGCGGCATGGCCTTTGAAAATTATGATGATATAAGAGAAGGTGACATGGTAGAGGCCTTTGAAACAGTTAGTGAAGCAAGAAAGTTAGAAGGTTAATTCTTCCTCAATTTAGCTATGAAAAACCCGTCAAATCCCCTATCCTGAGGTAATATTATTTCCTTTTCCATCAGTTCATAATTAGGGTTGTTTTTAATAAATTCTGCTATTTGCTCCTCATTTTCTGAAGGCATTATGCTACAGGTTGAATAAACTAAAGTGCCACCAACTTTTAGCATTTTTTCATAAGTTTGCAGGATATTTTTCTGTATCTCTTTTAGTTCGTCTAAGCGTTCTTTTGATATTTTCCATTTAGTATCAGGGTTACGCTTCATTACACCAAGCCCACTACACGGCACATCTAGTAATAAAATATCTGCCCTGTCTTTTAAGCGTTTTATGGTCTTATTGTTTTTTATAAACCGAGTTTCAATGTTAGAGCAGCCGGCACGCCTTGCCCTTAGGGTAAGCTCCTCAAGCTTTTTTTCACCAATATCAAGGCATAATATTTTGCCTTTATTCTGCATTTTAGCGCTTAGGTGTAATGCCTTACCACCTGCACCTGCACAGGCATCAATAATATAATCTGATGGTTTTGGATTAACTGTCTCAGCGACTAGTTGTGATGAAAAATCCTGCACTTCAAAATAACCTTTTTTAAAAGCTTCGGTTATGAACAGGTTTGTCCTTTCTTTTATCAATAGTGCATCATTTCCAATGATTTCCACAACTATTTCTTCCTTGCGGAGTTCCTGTTTTAATTTCTGTGGAGTTATCTTTAAGGTATTTGTACGGATAATTAATTTTGCCTGTTTATGCAATTCTGCCAAGGTTTCATCAGTTTTTCCACCCAGCTCACTTTTTATTTTATTATAAAGCCAATCGGGAATAGAGTACTTAACTTCTGGGTCTTTCTCAAAATCCTTTTTCTTATCTAAAATTTCCTTTGCAGCATTCTGGTGAAAAATATCTAGGTGAAGGTTAGTAATATCCTGATATTCCTTTAAATTCTCAGGCTTTTTACCAATCAGCTTACTCAACAGCCTGAAATTACGGACAATATTATAGGTGGTTTCTGCTATAAATTTCCTATCGCGTGAGCCAAGCTGCTTATTCATCCTGAATTTGCGCTCTATAACTTTATCAGCATAATATCCGCCGTCAAAAACATCGCTCAAACATTCCGCAACAGTAATAATTAGGTTATGGTGAATTTTCATTAGTATTTATTTATCCCCTTCTTGTTTTTTCTTGCGAAGGTCAGAAATTTTGGATTTTTTGTCTCGTTTTAATGTTATCATGGAAGTGAAATAGCCAGCTTGCTGGTTATCATTCTGAAGCTTTTCTACATCTTCATTTCTCCTCACTTTTTTAACTGGCAACTGCTTTTTTTGATAATCATTGAGCCTGTAATCAATATGAAATCCGCCATCCCTTGAAGGTTTAACTTCAAGAATATATTTTTGTACTGGCTTTTCGGGGTTATCAGCCTTACTGTAAAGTATGATAAATAATTTATTTATCGCAGGTATTGAAATGTCTGGATATTCTGTATGAAGCTGCTTTAACAGCTTGTTAGCTTCCTCTAATGTTTCAAATATCTCGCCTTTTTTAACCAGCCTTAATGCTGGGTGACCCCAGTCTGGGTGTTTACGTTTTGGGCGCTTGCGTTGCGGGTGATATTTAAGTGCAATATTCTGTTTTTCTGCCCTTATAGTAAATTTTTTATCCTTTAGCTGAACAACCCTGAAAGCTGCATAATTACCTAAATAACCTTGCTTTTCTTCATCATCACTTATCATATACCCACGTATCCATAGTTTTAAGACATTACTGTCTCTGCTATCTTTCGGAAGTTTAGCGGAAATAATAAAATGTTCCTTGATGGCTTTAATTCTGGTTTCGGCTTGCTCTTTAGTTTCAAAGCGGAATAGGTCAGTTATTATAGCCTCTATGGTTGGGTGTTTTTCTGTTGCCAGCCTAAGTCTTTTTTCACCAGTTTCTATAGTGGCAGAGGACTTTTTTGCAGGAATTTTGGCTAAAGCCGATTGTACTGTTTTTTTCTCTTTTTTTTCAGTCATAAGAAGCTCTAATTAACAATTTATAAAGCTTGAAGCCATTTTGGGCAATATATCATTATGTATAGTATATAATATATGTTGAACTATAAATAAAGAACTAAGAAAATCCAACAAATTCCCTGCCCAACCAAGGCATAATTTTATAAATAGTGATTAAAAACACTGTATAAACCGCTAGAATAGTATATAAGCTGACCATTAGCTATGGAAAATCAGGTAATTACATTTGGCTGTAGGCTTAATTCCTATGAAAGTGAGGTCATAAAGAATAACCTCACAAATTCTGGGTTGGATAAGTTTGTGGTATTCAACACTTGCTCTGTTACTAAAGAGGCAGAAAGGCAGGCTAAGCAATCTATCCGCAAATTCATAAAAGCAAACCCCCAACATAAAGTAGTGGTAACAGGTTGTGCTGCACAAATTGATCCCAAATCCTACTCAAGTATAGGTGGCGTCTATAAGGTAATAGGTAATGAAGAAAAATTAAAACAGGAAACATACCAAAATCTAAAGGAAGATTTTGGAACAGAAAAAGTTTTGGTAAATGACATATTTTCTATAAAGGAAACAGCTTCACACCTGATAACAAGTTTTGAGGATAAATCGCGTGCATTCATGCAGGTGCAGAATGGCTGTAACCACCGCTGTACATTCTGTATCATTCCTTATGGTCGTGGCAATAGCCGTTCTGTTCCGATAGGGGAGATAGTAAAACAGGCTAAAGTTTTAACAGATCAGGGTTACAAAGAGATTGTTCTGACAGGGGTTGATATAACTGATTATGGCTCTGACCTGCCTGGTAGACCTCGCATGGGTGAGATGATAAAACGCCTACTTAAACTTGTGCCTGATATTAAACGTATTCGCCTTTCATCAGTTGATGTAGCTGAAATTGACGATGATATTTTCTGGCTACTGGAAAATGAACCACGCTTTATGCCGCACTTTCACTTAAGCCTTCAAGCTGGGGATGACATCATATTAAAACGTATGAAGCGCAGACATTTGCGGGCTGATATTTTAAACTTTGTTGAGAAGGTGCGTAAGATACGTTCTGATATAGTTTTCGGTGCTGACATTATAGCTGGTTTCCCGACCGAAGATGACAAAATGTTTGAGAACACATTAAAAATAGTTTCTGAGGTAGAGATAATCTACGGGCATGTTTTTCCATATTCTAAACGTGAAGGAACGCCAGCAGCTAAAATTCCAGAAAATAAACAGGTGCCAAAACAAATAAGGAAGGAACGTGCAAAGCAACTTCGTGATGCGTGCGATTTGGAATTGCAAAAATTCCTTAAAACTAGAATTGGCAAAACGGAAAATGTTATTGTTGAGAAGGGCGGCTTTGGAAGAACCGAACATTTTGTCTTGGTAAAACTGGCGAATGACAATTACGTACAAGGCGAAATAGTAACAGTAAAAGCTGGTTCAGTTGAAGAAAATTACTTGAGAGAAGTTATTTAAAAGGATCTATTATTTCCAGTTCAAAGATTTTAAAATCTTTTATATTTCTGGTAACGAGTTTTAAATTATATGAAATAGCAGTCGCTGCAATTAAGCTGTCTACTTCATTATAATTTCTTAGATTTGCAGTTATAAAGCCCCATTTTTCTGCAATATTAAAATCTATATCTAATATTCTGTCAGCAAACTCTCTTTTTAAGTTATTTTCAAACCATTGCGATAAAAATGCTTTTTTGCTCTGGCTTAAGGAATTCTCCACCCCCCTTTTAATTTCGCCTAGGGTTAAAACGCTTATATAGAAGTCATGGTCATGAAGGTTGCTTACAAATTCAGTAACCCCCTTGTTCGGTTTTGGTTTTATGATCTCAGAGATTATATTGGTATCAAGCAGATAACTCATAGCTTTACCTTTCTTTTTTTGCTTTTTTGCCTTTTAATATCAATATCAAGACCCATCAAGGGGGATTCCCTCAAGAAGCTGTATAATGAACGCCCTTTATTGGTTATTTTATCAAATTGGGATTTTGAAATAAGCACAGCTCTTTCTTCGCCGTGAACCGTTATAGAGATAGGCTCTTGTTCTATATTGGCAACAAACTGGCTTAGTTTTGCTTTCACTTCCTGTAATTGTATATGTTGCATAAAACTAGTTTGACTAGTCAGATAGTAGCAAAAAACACACAAATGGTCAACAATTGAAATATAAAGTTATTTAAACTTCTTTTTCAGAGCTAGTTCTACATTTTTAGGTACGAAGCTTGAAACATTGCCTTTTAAGCGTGCAACTTCTTTTACCAGGTTGGAGGCGATGAACTGATGGTTTTCCGATCTTGGAATGAATACGGTCTGAATATCGGGGTTTAATCTGTAATTCATGGCTGCAAGCTGGAATTCATATTCAAAATCACTCACTGCACGCAAGCCTCTGATAACTATAGTTGCTTTCTCTTTTTCAGAAAAATCCATTAACAGACCCCTAAAGCCTTTTACCTCTATTTCTGCAAAAGAGTTATATTTTTTAACTTCGTCTTTTATAAATTTTACGCGTTCTTCAAGGCTAAAAAGGGTGTTTTTAGGGGTGTCTTTTGCAACTGCAATAACCAGCTTGTCGCATACTGCCAAGCTTCGTTTTATAACATCAAGATGCCCAAGTGTGATTGGGTCAAAGGTTCCAGGATATAATGCTATTTTCAATTTTTTGGATAATTTGTTCAAGTTTAACTTTAGTTGGTTGATTCAGATTTTTCAGTATTAATGATTTTTCTGGCAAATATCCAGTTGAAAAGCTTCTAAAACCACTTCCTGCGAAAAGCTTTTCTTCCTCTGAAATGGTTTGTAGGTAAC